>NATN01000102.1 GCA_002085355.1 Candidatus Zhuqueibacterota bacterium 4484_87
GTGAGATGGCAAAATTTGATGGGATCGGCGATGGGAATGGCATTTGACGAAGAAAACAAAGAGGGCGCGATTTCGAGAATTGTGTTTGATTCATGGTATCCTGGCTATGTGACTCAAGTGAATGACGCGCACAATGTCATTTCAATCTTGACAGAGACTGCGCTTTATCGATACGCAACGCCGCATTTTTACACTGTACGGGATTTTCCGGAATCATATCAGGATTTTACAATCGCTGCCTTTTATCCGAACCCCTGGAAAGGCGGTTGGTGGCGCATCAGTGATGCTGTAGAATATTGCCTGACGGCTTCCAAGGCTGTTCTGGCAACTGCGGCGCGCTATAAAGAAAAGTTGCTTCTTGACCGTTACCGGATGGGCAGAGATGCAATAAAAAAGTTCAAAAAAGAGCCTCCTTTTGGCTGGATAGTTCCTGAAGAGCAGACAGACCCCAGCGCAGCGCAAAGTATGCTTGGCATTCTTGCTGAACAGGCGATTGAAATTTATCGCGCCAAAACATCATTTGTTCAGGATGGGGTAACTTATCCGGCAGGTACTTTCATTATTCCGACGAGTCAGGCTTTTGGTTATTTTGCGAAAAATATGTTGGAAGTGCAAAAGTATCCTGATTTGCGAAAATATCCTGAATTATGGCAGGGATTAATTCGCATGGAAAAATTTAAAGGCGCGCCTTTTCGATCGTATGACATTGCCGGTTGGACTTTGCCTTTGCAAATGAATGTGAAGGCTGTGAGAGCGAATTCTCCTCTTTCTGTGGAAATGGAGCGAGTGAAAAAGATTGAAGCTCTTCCGGGAAAGGTTTCCGGGAACGGCGGTTACGGCTATTTGCTGGATGCGCGGCAAAATTTGTCTTACAAAGCCGTGAATCAGATTTTAAAAAAAGGTGGTGTCATTTACCGAAATACAAAATCGTTCGCCAACTTTCCGGCAGGCATGTTCATTCTGCAGAATTCTAAAGTTGTAAAGAACATGGTGAACGATCTGGCAAAAAAATTGCATCTGCAGATTAAAAATATAAAGAAGAAACCGACTGTCCCCTTGGTTCAGGTCAAAAAACCGAGAATCGGTTTGTACAAATCATGGGTCGCGAACATCGACGAAGGTTGGACGCGTTGGTTGTTTGAACAATATGAGTTTGATTTTAAGAATATCCACGATGCTGAAATAAAAGCAGGAAATTTGAATCAGCGATTTGATGTGATCATCATTCCGAGCCAGTGGAAGAAAGCGATTATCAATGGCCACAAATTAGGTACTATGCCGCCGGAATACGTTGGTGGCATGGGATACGATGGCGTGGAGAATTTGAAAATTTTTGTTGAAAATGGCGGCACGATTGTTGGAACGAATTCATCTTGCGATTTTTTGATTGATTCTTTTCAATTGCCGGTCTCCAATCTTTTGAAGGACGTTAAAGGAGATAGATTCGTATGTACCGGATCGATTTTGCGCTTGGAGTTCGATCCGGAAAATCCCATTGCTTACGGAATGGAGAAAATGCAACCAGCAGTTTTCAATCGCAGCCCTGTATTTAAGCTTCATCCGTCATTCAAAGATAAACAAGTGAGCAAAATTGTCGCCAAATATCCCCGGCGGAAGTTGCTGATGAGCGGTTTCATTCACGGAGAGAAAATGTTACAAGGAAACGTAGCTGTTGCCGATGTGCCATTGAAAAAAGGGCACTGCATTTTGCTTGGCTTTGCTGTGAAAAACCGGGCTCAGGCACATGGCACGTTCAAGATGTTGTTCAATTCGGTGTACTTTAGCACGACAAAAAGTAAGTAATTTTTTCCCTGTTCTTTGATGCGAAATCATTCAAATTATTTAAGGGATGGTTTCGCTTTTTTTTTATCCTGTCGGTATATTTGAACAGCAGAGAGTTTTTGGGGGCTACCCTATTCAACGTAGAATTTTGACGAATTGAATTGCCGCAAATTTTCCCAATTTAGAAAAACTGAAACTTTAAAATATTTCATTTACCACTATCATTTTAAGGAGAAATACGATGGCAGAAATGACGAAAGAAAAAGTACTTGACATGGCGAAAAAGAATAATGTCCGGTTTGTGCGATTTTGGTTTACAGATATTTTGGGTTTTCTGAAGAGTTTTGCAATTACGATTGATGAGTTGGAAAGTGCGCTGGTTGAAGGGCGAGGATTTGATGGTTCATCAATCGAGGGGTTCGCCCGAATCGACGAAAGCGACATGATCGCTATGCCGGATATGTCTACGTTTAAAATTTTACCAGGTAGGGGAGCGGATGATTCAGTCATGGCTGCCGTTTTTTGTGATATTTATACACCTGATGGCAAACCTTATCAGTGTGATCCAAGGTGGGTGTTGAAGGAAAATTTGAAACGGATGAAGGAAGCAGGATTTGACACCATGTATGTGGGTCCCGAGTTAGAATACTTTTATTTCAAATCCGCTTCCGGAAAACCTGAAGTGCTTGACCAGGGCGGTTATTTTGATTTGACTCCTTTGGATGTTGCCAGCGATTTAAGAAAAGAGACAGTGCTCACTTTGCAACAGTTAGGGATCAATGTCGAATATTCGCATCATGAAGTTGGACCCAGCCAGCACGAGATTGATCTGCGATACAATGAAGCGCTGATAATGGCGGATTATTCAATGACTTATCGCCTTATTGTGAAAGAAGTGGCACTGAAACACGGTGTTTACGCTACTTTTATGCCCAAACCAATTTTCGGACAGAATGGTAGCGGAATGCATACGCATCAGTCATTATTTATAAATGGTAAGAACGCATTTTTCGATGCAAACAAACCCTATTATCTTTCTGATAATGCAAGAAAATATATTGCAGGTTTGTTGCGTCATGCACCGGAATTCACGATTGTTACCAATCAATGGGTGAATTCGTACAAACGACTTGTTCCCGGTTATGAGGCGCCAGTCTATTTGTCTTGGGGAAGCAAAAACCGCTCGGATCTTGTTCGCGTTCCCGGTTACACTCCGGGCAAAGAAAGCGGCACGCGTGTGGAATTTCGCTCTCCTGATCCGGCATGTAACCCGTATCTCGCTTTTGCTGTGATGCTCGCCGCAGGATTGGAAGGAATTAAAAATAATTATGAGCCAGTCGAGCCTTTGGATCGCAATGTGTATCAGATGAGTGAGGCAGAACGGCTCGAGCTGGGTGTTGGCACCTTGCCTAAAGATTTGTATGAGGCGATTCAAATTGCCAAAAAGAGTGAGTTTTTGAAAAAAGCGCTGGGTGAGAGATTATTTGAGAAATTTATCGCCAACAAAGAAATTGAATGGGAAAATTACCGCGCTCAGGTGACGTCTTATGAGTTAGACCGCTATTTGCCGATTCTGTGATCCTGTAACAATAATTCTGCGACAATTTTAAAAAGAGAAAACGCCCCTGTTGTCAAATTTGAAACGAAGACAGCCGGGGCTTCTTTTTGGAATACGCTGACCGAAAAATAGAACAAAAGTGCCACTAAATCGTCTAATATTATAGTTTTCGATGAGCTGAGAATTCAATTTCCTTTCCCAATCATCTGCAAAAGGAGGCTGCTATGCGTATCTTCATAAAAAAACCATTCATTGTCGTGGTGATACTATTTTTAATTTTTCCTTTCAGTTGCTCACAAACGAATAAAAATGTGGAGGCTGCACCGGTGGAAAATCTATCAAATGCAATAAACTCATTCGGGCTGCATTTATTGCAAGAAATGCTTGATTTGTTTGATGAAGAGAATGTTGTCATCTCTCCGGTTAGTATTTCCGCTGCTTTATCCATGACCCTGAACGGTGCGAATGATGAGACACTTAATTCCATGAAGAAAACTCTGATGCTGGAAAACTATTCGCCGGAAGCGATTAATCGCTACTATCGCAATCTTCTGGACAGCCTTCCTAAACTGGACAGTGAAGTTGAGATCAAAATCGGCAATGCGATCTGGTACCGGGAGGATATGCGTGTGCGTTCAGCATTTAAAAAGGTGTTGAAAAAATTCTATGATGCTGAAATAAGTAAGGCAGATTTCAAAGATGGCAGTGTTGTGAATAAAATCAATGGCTGGGTGAGAGAAAGCACTCAAGGAAAAATATCCAGCATCATCGACCGCGTAAATCCTACAGATGTGATGTATTTGTTAAATGCAGTTTATTTCAAAGGAAATTGGCAGCACCGATTTGATGAGAGAGGTACGAAAGAGGCAGCTTTTTATCCGGTAGCGGATGAGAAAATCACCTGTCAGATGATGAATGCATCAAAAAAATTTCTCTATTTTGAAAATGAAGAAGTGCAAGTTGTTCATTTGCCCTATGGTACAGGAAAGTTCGAAATGGTTGTAATTCTGCCCAAGGAAAATGTCTCGCTTGATTCTCTTGTCAAAGGTGTGGATACGACATCTTTTCTGAACTGGCTGACAACTGGTGCGAAGATAACGGTAAACCTTTCTATGCCTAAATTTAAAATGGAATATAAGAAATCATTAAAAGATGCCCTATCAGAAATGGGGATGGAGGATGCTTTTTCGCCAAAAGCGGATTTTCCCGGAATGGTGGAAGATGAAAAATTGAATATCAGCGACGTCAAACATAAAACGTTCATTGAGGTTAATGAAAAAGGGACTGAGGCTGCGGCAGTAACCGGAGTCACAATGGTACTTTCTTCAGTGCGTCCAATGGAACCTCACCGCATGAATGTGAATCGACCGTTTATATTCTTAATCACAGAAAATCAGCACAAGAATATTCTTTTCATGGGGAAAATAGGCAGACCACAATAGAATAGAACGAACAGTTCGTGTCAAGATTGTTTGGAAGTATTTTAGCAGAGTCTGTTTTGCAAATGGGATATTTTTGTCCAAATGAATGAGGAAGCAAAATGAAGACGCATAAATATTTGTTTGCTGTTTTGCTGTTGCTTTGGAGTGGGGCAGAAAAACTGTATGCCCAATACTGGGGTGAAATGGTTTTGGAAAAGTCCTTTGAACAAGAGAACTTTTTTTTTACACCCACAGAGCTCAAGCCTTACGGGTTGTCCACGTATTCCGCTGTTGCGCCCGGATTGTTTTCTGATCAGATTTTGAATTTATCGCTCAATCCAGCCTGTGTATGGCAGGATTCGGAAAAAAGTGTTTATGTCTATGCAGACTTCCGCTCAATTCACAATTTACAATCCGATAAATACGGGATTAGGCCGCTGTATGGTTATGATATGGTACGCTATGATGCCAATTATTTTTTCCCCGCGTTCTATTCTGAACCGAGAGAAGAAACACTGCCGTTTTTTGCTGGCGCCTTAATGCTGAGGCCCATTCAAATTTGGGGCAGAAAGCCGGTTTTTGGCGTCACATATCGCATGATTTTTCAGGATGAGGATTATTACGCCATCCCGTTTGATATTTATCGTTCGTCCATTGGCATGGATTATGCGGGAAATCAAATGATGGATGAATCTGTGATGCCGGTGGTGGATCGTTACCGGGGCGAAGACAGGATGAATCAAACCGGACATTTTCTATCATTTTTTTCCGGCGTTGAGATAATGCCCTGGCTTACACTTGGCTTTCGCATCAATCGCACGACTTTTGACCGCGACGGAAAGGTCGGGTCGCACAATTTGTGGAACGACAACAGCGAATCATCAGTATGGGAGGATTGGGAATGGAGGTCCCAAAATTACGACCATTGGGATTATTCAAGCGGTATGTCAATCAACCTCAATAAAGATATTCGGTTGGGAATAAAAGCGGGATATCTGAAGGGTGATGTTTCACAGGTTTTGGGGACAGAGGACTCCTCCTATTATTCTTTCGGCCAAATAAATCAAAATGATAACTGGGGACTTTATGACCGTTCTGCTTCAAGCAGCAAGTCCTGGGTGCATGACGGAAGAACTTATTACGGCGGACTTGATTTCCATCTCCGGATATCTCCTTCTTTAACTTCTGTATTTTATTTTCTGAGAGAAAATACGGATAAAGATATTACATTGAAAGCGAACATTGCAGACACATCTTTTAGTAGCTATCGTTCAACGTGGGAACAAAACACTTGGGAAAGTGTTTATGCTTATTCGCTTACGGATAGTCGAAGCGGTTCAGGCACTTACACGCGCGACCGAAATGTTTTTGCTGCCATGTTTCAGTGGCAGATGGATGGGAACAAATCATTGAACTTTGGCGCACAGATTGAAACTCAGGACGCACGCACCAAGACGCTCGAAAATGTCATAGCAAACAGATTCTTCTATAATGCTTATTCCAACACAAATCCCGATTATCCTGACGCTGAAAATATGAACAAGGTAAGCGAGTCAAAGGAATTGGACTGGGATTTTCGCGCCAGACGAACAGATATTCGCATTCCCGTGGTTTTCAATTGGCGCGTTTCGCCTGCGGTGGAGCTGATTTTTGGCATCAATCGCACCATGTCTCGATGGACGATAGATGATGTAACGCTCGCTAAGTTTGATTATCGGGTGACAACAACTGATACGAGCACTGTGCGCAAAGAAAATTTTGGTGAACGCTACAGTGAGCCCACCGAGAAACGCACACATATTCAAACTGCCATGATAGCAGGAATTACTTTCAGACCGACGGAAAAATTAAGTGTGCGTTTGCTCACTGTGCCGCGATTTGAAAATCGTTACGGCGGCTCAGAGTTAAGCCATCTGGAATGGTGGCTGAGTTTTAATGTGACGAAATAGATTCTTTGTCGAAATTGAATGTAAAATTGTTGTCAGCAAAAACAGAGGAAAAGGAAAGTATGGAACCACTGCCTCCGCCAATGACAAAATTGATTTGCGGAGTGCTTTTTACAGACGAGACTCTGCTGGAAAAAGCACGCCAATTGATAACGGAAAAGTATGGCGAGATTGATTTTCATTAATCCGGCAAGATTGGCTGAAATCAAATTAATATGTAACGATTTGGAAGATCAGATAGCCGTGGACGGCAAAAGAAAGGTCAATCTTGATCCCGGCTACATGGATTACGACAAATAGTTTTGGCTTCGGCGAAATATAACTGGCAGAAAATTTACCTTGATCATGGTATTTACGCTGATCCTACCTTGCGTTATGAAAAAGGTCATTATTATCCTTTCCCGTGGAGCTTCCCGGATTTCAAAGACGGTCGTTATGAGAACGTTTTTCTGCGCATCAGAGAATTATACAAAAGACAACGGAAACAACAATGAAGAATTATCAGATTATTGCTACTCTGGGCCCAGCTACGGAAACTCGAATTGTCGAATTGATTGAAGCCGGGGCTACCGGCTTCCGCTTGAATTGCTCGCATTTATCCTGGGAGCAGTTGTCCCGCTATTTGTTGCGTTTGGAAAAAGTCTTCCACCATGTCGGCAATTCCATGCCTGTATGGCTGGATTTGCAAGGCTCAAAGTTGCGGTTAGGGTTATTGACGAAGAAACTCATCGTTGAAAAAGGAGAAATAGTCAAATTTATTCCTGATTATAACGATAAAAATGGTGCGATCCCATTCCCGCACCAGCCTGTTTTTCGGGAAATTACACATGGCGATACGATGTTGATCGACGATGGTAGAATTGAATTAAAAGTCAGTAAATCAAGCCATGAAGAAATAGCAGCCGTTGTGCTTCGCGGGGGGGAGTTGCAATCTTTCAAGGGGGTGACTTTCATCAACAAGCTACCTAAACTCAAAGAGGTGACTGGACGGGACAGGACATTCATGGAGCAAACGTCATCGTTGAAATTCTTAGGTTATGCCGTTTCCTATTTGCAAAATGCAGCGGAATTGCAGCTATTCCGCGACCTTGCCGGCGGCAAGCCGATGACGGCAAAGATTGAAAGGGAAGAGGCGATGCAAAATTTAGTGGAAATATCAGAGATTGCCAATGTGACCTGGCTTTGCCGCGGTGATTTGGGAACCAACACAAATGTTTTTGATCTCTATCATTATGAACGCCATTTTGCAAAAATCATGGCGATGAGCGGAAAGCCATACCTTATCGCCGGACAGGTATTGGAACACTTCACCCACCATGCCGCACCCACGCGCTCGGAAATTGCTCACTTGGGATTTTTAGTTGATTTAGGTTTCTCCGGCGTAGTTTTATCCGATGAAACCGCTATCGGAGAATATCCAATCGAAGTTGTTAAATTTTGCCACGACCTATTTGAATACTTACCGGAACGATAAAATTTACGAGAGTCGCTTCCTTGTTGAACGTGATGCCTACTTTTTTAACTTGTAAAAATTTCTTACTTTGGCGATGATTTGCGCTTCTGTCATTTTATCCGCCGGCTCGACAGCGAGAATTTTTGATGAGAGATTAACAATTTTTTGCATTTCGTGATTCAATTCTTTTTTTGCTGTGCCGGGACCAAATAAATAGATTTTTTGTGCGCTGGAAATTTGCTTGATCACCTGATCGTAAAATTCCTTGATCTGATGCTGTCGCCGCAGCTTCGATTTTTCCGGTGTAACACCGCCTTTGCTGTAAGGAGTACGCGTACCCACACCTCCGGTGGATTTAATCAATGGTTCAACTTCTGACTCAATGATTTTCGTTGCGATTTCTCCGCCCGGTTTCAAATTGACAATAAAAGCTTTTCCGTGATCCACCCAAAGACCAACATTGTGATCCATGTCGCTGCTCCTTTCAAATGTTTTATTTTGACATTATGTGTGAAAAAAGTATGAAGATTTGATTTTATCGATTTTGGGCATAAACATTTTGAAATTAGTGATAAGATTTGTACAGCATGTAAAGCGAAAGCCAGAAAGTGCTCTGAAATATTCCGAGGGAGATATTAGAAATATTATCATATTTCAGTGAATTATCAAAATATTGATTCATTTTGATTAGAGAAGCGCTATTTTGATAATTTTTGTAATTTTTATTAGCTTCCTGTTTGAAATAAATCGATGTCAAGCCGGAAAAAAGGGAAGCTGCCCACAGGCCATAACTCGCCCGGCGGTAACGGGCATGTTTTTTCCTCTCTAAATTTTGCATGAAAAGCTGGCGCTGGTACTCTTGTTCGTTTCGTGTAAGTCTAATATTGTAAAAGGCCGGATATCTGCCATCAAAAGTGATCGTTTCCGGAAAATAGTTTTTTTTGCGAAGCGTGAATTTTGTTCCCGGGGTTAATCTTTTTGTAAAATACAGCGGCGTCTCACCAATGAATTCATCATTCAAAAAAACTTCTGCTTCGTCGGGATAGCTACGAATGGTGATAACTTCAGGAAATTCTATTTTAATTTGCAACGTTTCTGCCGGGGCTAATGAGATTTCTTTGTGCCAGTCAAATTGCCCCCAAAGAAATCGTCTGGGATTCAGCGCAGTAATCGAGTGATTGCCCGGGGTAATTGATAAAATGGGCAGAGGCGTTTTTCCGCGCGATTTTCGGTCGATAACAATTTCCACGCCTTTTTGTTCACATTGGATTTGCAAAAATGCGTTTCCGGTTTGCGTCTGCATCCCTGGCTGGGCATTTGTTTTTTGTAAAAGAAAAAGTACTGAAATGAAAAAAAATGTCCAATTTTTAATTGATTTCATTCCGTTTCTTTACTTTGAAAGATTATAAGATCGTGGTCTTCGGAAGCGCAAATCAGATATTTTCCCCAGATTATAGGATCGGTGCGAATTCTGCCTCTGGTTTTGAATTTCCAAATTTCTTCGCCCGTTTCGACGTTCAGTGCAAACAGGAAATGATTCAGTGAACCAAAAAATATTGTTTTCCCGCAAATGAGCGGTGTCGTGCTGATCACACTCCCTGCGTGAAATTTCCAACGAACCGCGCCATTCAGCGGATTCAGACAATAGACATGTTCATCTGTCGTTCCGAAAACGACTGCTGATTTATTGACTGCAGCGCCGTTCAAAATTTGCCCATCTGTGAGAAACTTCCAACGTAGTTTGCCATTATCCGAGTCAAGAGCGTAGAAAAATTTATCAGTGGAGCCGACGAAAACTGTGCTATCCAGTACTGACGGGCCGGCCTGAACCGCTCCGTTGGTTTGAAATTTCCAGACAATCGCTCCATCATCGCCATCCACAGCATAGACGAAATTGTCATCACAGCCGAAAAATATTAATTTTCCATCAGAAGCCGGTGAGGAATGAATATGCTCCGGCAAGTCTGTTTTCCAGATGCGTTCTCCCGTCATGATCTGGTATTTGTCAATGTGCTTGTAAAGCGCAGTGACGACAATTTGGTCATTATCAATATACGGTTCTGAATCCACATCTCCGGCATTGATGTGCCAGAAAATTTTCCCTGAGTTCAAATTATAGCCGAAAAGCGTGTCATCGCCATAGCGTCTGGCAATTATCAAAACGGAATCCTGCACCACCAGGGTGGAGTGCAAATCCATGCTTTTGTGTCCGATCTCATCTTTTTTTGTCAAATCATAGGCGTGAATTTCCCCGTCCAGCGTCGTGTAAAAAAGCATTCCGTCAACTGCTAATAATGTCTTTCCGACAGCAGAGGAAGTGCTTACCCTCTGTACAGGCTCTGCAGGGAGCAAAAAATTCCCCGGATAGACATGCGTACGCGCGATATTCCCGCCCCACATGTTCCAATTGGGAATGTCGTCAATAATTACCGGTTTTTTTTGAAGTTGTAATTTGGCACAATTAGCGAAAACGAAGACAATTAAAAAGGCTAACAAACGAATTTTCAAACGGAAATTCCCCAATTTTTCATCAGAGTATTTGGAATTAGAAATCCCAGCCAAAGAAGAATTGTTTAAAATAGCCGGATTGCAAATCAAATTTGTCAGTATCGAGAAGATGATGCAAATCGTTAAATGCAAATTTTTTGCCAAAGTCAAATCGCAGCACAAGCACGCCTCCGAAGCGGAAACGAACCCCTAAACCAGCACTGCCGAGAACGCTTGTCAGATGATCGTCCCAGGCATTTCCTACATCGACAAATGCTGCTCCGCGGATGGCGCTGAAAGTCATGCCTCCAAAGGGAAATTTGATCAGAAAACGATCAATGAACGGAAAACGCAGCTCGTTGTTTATCAAGAATATTTTTTTGCCCCACAGCGACCAGCGACGATAGCCGCGCAAATCCCAGCTTCCGCCCATGTAAAAGGGGAGCGCTTCCTTGCCGTGATTGTAACGCGTCATTGCCCGAAAAGCAAATGCAGATTGGCGTGAAAGGCGAAAATATTTGCGCGCATCAAAGATTATCGTGTAAAAATTGACATTAGAATGACGGACATCAGTTGTATTGCCAATGGTAATGTCTATTCGTTCGCCGTCAAGCGGGCCTGTGGGGCCCCATAATGAATTATCTTTGACGTAGCCGATAAAATTGGACAGCAGGAGCGCACTCCGGCTGTAGCCTGTGCCGTACCATTCCTTATAAGACTGGCGGAAATTAATGTTCCCTTCAATGCGCTCAAACGTGGACAGCGGATAACTGACAGAGCCAAATCCGCCGTACCATCTTTCATAGAAAAAGCCATCGTACCAATTGAAATATCTCCCTGCGAAATGGTAGAGCCCGATTGCGTAGTTGGTGCGATGGGATAGGTCAAGTCGGGAAATAGCAACGTTGAAGCTTTCTAAAAATTCGTCCCTGGTCTGCGCGTTATTGAATACTAAAAAGTGATACTGATAGTTCCCCAGCATGTCGCTGATTGCTAACTGCGCACCGCCTGAAGTACCGAACATCGGATCCTGCGTGATTGCGCTTTGCGCGACATCGAGGTTAAATTTAGGTTTGTATTTGACCGTTGTCACAGTACTGTGAGCCACGATTTTGTCAAAAGAAGGGATGATTGTCTTTTCAAAAATGGAATCTCTGACAGCAATTTTGCTGCTGTCGTAACGCATCGGAACGTCGTTGAGCAATTGAATTTGAAAAGAAAAATTTTCAAACGCAGTGAAAAGCAATCCGTTGTCATCTGTCCATTCCGGGTCCTGAGCACCGGTGGTGAAATTTGTAATTTTACGTATTTCATATTCCGAGTGAATCAGCGAAAATGGAGGCAGCGCATCCCGGGAGATGTTTAAATCTCGTGAGGCAAGCAGCGGTTCTTTTTGCGGCAAACCGTTTTTGATGACCCAGATATTCATCGCGCCATCCCGGTCTGAGGTGAACGCAAGGTATTTGTTCTCCGCTGAAATAGCCGGAGCGTAGTCATTATGCGCGCCGTATGTCAAGTGAAATATTTCTCCGCTGGAAACACGCAGAGCAAAAAGATTGTAGTAATTCTTGTTTTTCAGAGAAGTTCTGTCCGAGCTGAAAAATATAAATTTGCCAGTCGCATCCCAGACAGCGTCCCTATCGTTGAAATAATCATTGGTGAGCCGCGTCAGATTTCCGGTGCGCAGATTCAGTTGAAAAAGATCGCATTTCCCTGAGAAATCGATGCCGCTAAAAACTAAAAATTGATTGTCCGGAGACCATGATGGCGAAAACATTGTGACAATTTTAGGGAAACGAAATTTTTTCTTTTTACCGGAATTATTGACATCACAAATGTAAAGGGCGTCCGTGGCGCCGCTTTTGGAAACAAAACAAAGTTCACCGCGGTTATTCACGTCAATCTTGGAGTTCAGAATGTGAAATGATTCAAAATCTGCAGTTCGCTCACCTTTAATGACAATGTCAATTTTTGCTTCTTTTTCCTTGAGCGAAAATTGCAGATCAGGCAGCATCATACGGTAAATATTTGAATATCCGATGCGATTGGAGACAAATGCCATTGCTGGCTCATTATTTTTACGAAAAAATGCCGGTTTGGTATTTATGCCCTTGAAGGTGATCTTTTGGCTCACCATTTCCGGGAAATCTCGCTGCGCCATGATGGGATAATATTTTTTCTTCAAATGATAGAGCCATTCTTTATCGAATTGGCGGTAATCTTTTTGAATGGTCAGCTTCAAGACATTGGAAAAGCTTTCCTCTTTCCAGGTATTACGGATGAGTTGAATGATTTTTTCTTCGCCGTACTGATCAGCGATATATTTGAGAATTGCCTGCCCTTCTTTGTACATCAAAAATGTGCCGTAGATTTGATACATCGATTCCAATGGAACGAGATAGTTATGCAGCACTGCGTCTTTGATGAACATTTCAGCCTCTTCGTTCCAGCCAATGGACCAGTATTCTGCCAGTCCTTCGACATACCACAATGGCAGCGCTGGAAAGTGAGTGCGATGGTGATCTTTCAGAATACGATAGTGCAGGCTGTGGGTAAAGACATGGACCAATTCGTGCCTAATGACGCGTTTGAAATCAGGAATGGAGCCATTTGCCGGAATGACCACCCTGCCTTTGATGAATTCAAAAAATCCGCCCACACCTTCCGGCAGAATTGAAGGCGTGGTATTTGTCTGCTGAAAATGAATATGGTTGGAATAAAAAATAAGCGGAATGCGGCGATCAATGCTGTGATTAAATTTGTCCTCGAGCACGCGGTATGATTCCTCAGCCGCTGCACCGCCAATTTCTGCCAATTCTCTCATTTCAGGATAATAATAAATATCAAAATGCTCGGTCTTTAAAATGTACCAGGTGAAATTGTTGTAAATCACCTTGTTTCTGCCGAAATAATATTGACTGAAACCTTGGGCGGCCATCAAAAATAAAAAAGTGAAAATAATTCCCAATCGTCGCATTTATTACCTGTTTTTTAACTGGTTAAAATTTCTTTAAGAGGCAAATTATTAGACGCAGCAAAAGCTAATTCGTTCTAATTTATATGAAAAAAAGATAGAATGCAAGCAATTTTTGATTCGTTGGCAAAATTTTATTAATATCTTGCTTTGCGGCGGAGATTCGGGAATGCCGTGCTTTCATTGGTTTTTTTGAATCAGCGAACGAACCAGTGCATCGATTCTGAAAAGTGCACTCATTCAACTTACTCGCGAAGCCTGGCAATGGCAAAATTATCCAAGCGAATTTGATTCTTTCCGTATTGCGTGGCAAAAAATCCGCAGTAGCGATCTTTTGGTAGCGGGCGGCGGCTCCATTCTTTCTCTTGCAAAGACAGCGTCCCCAGCGTTTCGAAATTTGATAGCCGGACAGCTTTCACGAAAATATGGCCTGATGAATACGCGATTGACAATTGCAACCATTCCTCCGGTGCAATTAACGGCAGTTTAATCGGCTTTGGGTTTTGCAAAGCGAAACGATCGCGGGAGCCTTCTTCAAAGTGGAGATACCAATTTTCACCATCCCAGAAAAAATAGGCGAAGTAGCCTTTGTAATAATTTGCTGTGACCGCTTTTGCGGAGCGAATCATTACTCCGGCACCGCCAATGTTGGGAGTCCCCAACTGAAAATCGCAGTCCACAACAAAATTGTCCTCCGGCAGTAAAACCAAATATTGCGCGAAGCACCGGGTCATGGGAGACTGAAAAAATTCCTGCTCACTCGTCACCACAGCGCCCTCACTGATTTGATTTGTGTAGTCTGGCGGGTAAAACCAGCGGGATGAATCAAGCGTGCCGGATTTTTGAGAGAATTTTTCCAATTTTTCGTAACTCGGGACAGAGGCTTCAGCCGAAGCCGTGCTGATTTCATGGAATTTATTTACAGCAGTGATACGGCAGTAGCAAGCTTCATTTAACGGGCCGAAAGGGAGTTTCGCTGTATGTTTTTCGCCGGAAACTTGAATTGTATCCTGATAATTGTCCGGCTCCGAGCCGACGTACAGCAGGTAACTGACAATATTCTCATTTTGCGCCGGATTCCAGACGGCAAAAATTTCTGTGTCATGGCGAATGAGCGATAAATTCTCCGGTACGCTTAATTCGGAATATTGCGGAGGAATGGTCCTTTTCCCACAGAAGGAGAGAATTAAAACTGCAAAAACGAGGAGAAATATTTTTTTTGTTTTCATTTTCGTACCAAATTTGTAAGACAGAATTGTATTCAAGTAGCCGGAATAATTAGCGAAATATTGTTCTGCGAATTCCAATTTTTCCGTAACTTTTCCAATTAAAGCTTGACACTAAACGTAATTATTTTTATATTATTATCTTGCTTTTTATAAATCGAATTGCCTCAAGAAGGTGCAGTTGGGTTTTATAAATGAACGCTTCAAATGAACAAGCCCACAATGGACGAGTCGAATGTAAAATAGACAAAAATCATTCCAAATTAGAAAAAGTCACGAGAAAGGATTTTTCATTGAATAAAATATTTTTGTTTTTGTTTTCAGTTGCTGTTTTTTTTGCCGGGACAGTGGTTGCCGAGATCATTCCCATCAGCCAGTTGCGCACGAAAATAACAGTGACGGTGTGCCCAATTTGCTGGGGCAGACTGTTTCCGTTCAGGGAGAAGTTACTGTAGCAGCACAATTCGGCATCAGTAGTTATATACAAGATGAGACCGGCGGGGTTGTAATTTATGACGAAGGGTTTGCCAAGACCGTCAATGTTGGCGATATGGTGACCGTTACCGGTACCGTTGATCAGTATAAGGGGCTAACGGAATTGAAAGCGGTTGTGATAGAAGAGCATGTGCCCGGCAGCGTTTCCGTTGTTCCGCAGGTTGTAACTTGCAAAATGATTGACGATGAAGGCGCCAGTGGTGTGGAAAATCTGGAGGGAAAACTTGTACGCGTCAATGGCGTCACTGTGGATACTGATTCCTGGGCAGTTTCCGGGTCCGGGACAAATTATGTTTTGACCGATGCGACTGGGAGTTGCGAGATTCGCATCGATAAAGATTGCGAGATAGCCAATACAAACTCTCCCAATGGGGCATTTGATGTCATAGGCGTTATTTCTCAGTATGATCCGTCAGAGCCGTACACAGAAGGTTATCAACTGATGCCGCGTTTTAACGATGATATTATTTTCCTGTCCGGTCCGAAAATTATTCAGGGGCCTGACATTAAAAAAATCGAACCATACGCACTGGAAATTTCCTGGCAGACTGATGTCGCAGCGAACTCAATTATCATGTTCGGTCAGACGAGTCAGTTTGAGATTGACACGCTTACCTTTTGGGGAGGGACTGGTCATGCTGTTTATCTGAACAATCTGTCTCCTGCGACATTGTACCATATCCGCGTGGGGTCATCGAATGAAACTGGGACAAATTATTCCGGCGAACTCCTGGCGATGACCGCTTCCGATCCCAGTTGCAGTGGTGAAATCAATGTCTATTTTAACCGTTCGGTAGATCAATCGTTTGCCATTGCCGGAAATGAAGCCCAAGGGAATCAAGACCTCGCCCAGAAATTTATCGACCGGGTCAATGCAGCGCAATTTTCCATCGATGTCTGTTTTTACTCCTGGGATTTAACCAATGTAACCAATGCTATCATTGACGCAAAAAATCGCGGGGTAAAAATTCGTTTCATCAACGATTCCGATCATGCTTATCAGACGCAAATCACACGTTTGCGGTCTGCGGGGATAGAGGTCATAGACCAGACTTTCAGCGAGTTGGGCAGTTGGGGAATCCAGCACAACAAGTTTGTTATTTTTGACGCGCGGGATAACAGTTCACCTGCCGACGACTGGGTCTGGACAGGGTCGGTGAATTTTACCGGTTATTCGGAGTTGGGTGTCAATGCGATTCAGAATGCAATTGAGATACAGGATCAATCTCTGGCAAAAGCATACACCCTGGAATTTGAAGAAATGTGGGGCTCCTCAACAGACACACCGAACAGCGCTGTTTCACGATTTGGCGCCAATAAATCGGACAACATACCTCATCATTTCAATATCGGAGGTAGATATGTGGAACTCTATATGTGTCCCACAGATCATGCTACGTCGCAAATAATCAAGGAAATTGAGGATGCGGATCGGGAACTCTATTTTTCCGTGCTGGCGTTTACCAGGTAT
>NATN01000103.1 GCA_002085355.1 Candidatus Zhuqueibacterota bacterium 4484_87
GGCAGTCTGGGGGGCGAGGACCAGCAGATCCTTTACCCGGGCGGCAAACGCAGCGAAGAGCTTTCGGGCGCGGTCCAACGGAAATAGATCAGCGCATCATGTGGCCCGATGCAGATGTAATTTTAATGTCCGGTGATTATTTGCAGGTGCGAATAAAAGGCAGCCCCGGCGGACGCGCGAAGTTTTCTATTCCCAAACTATGTAAAAATGTTCCCATGGTCGAATTGCCGCGGCGGGATGCGCTTGGAATGCGGGGGATTTACAGCGGAGTAGTGCGCCTGGAAACTGAAAAGCCCATTTACGACAAGCAAGTTGAATTTGAACTACGCGGCAGAGACGGGAAAAAAGTGAAAGTAAAATCCGTCGGCAAAGTAACAGTATTGTCCGGCAAAATTCCCCGGGTGGGCGAAACCAGATCGACGACCTATTTGAAATCAACTCCCTATGCGCTCAGCGTAATGTCGATTTTACCTGTTGGAATCCGGCTGCATGTGATCGGGAGGCTTGCCAATCACTATAAAATCCGACTGGCGGACGGAAAGTATGCCTATGTCGCAGCGCCGGATGTGCATCTGCTTCCGCCCGGAATACCGCTTCCGAAAACATCAATTTCCCTACCATCGTTGGGCTTTGACCGGGACTGGCTACAACTATCCATGCGCATCGGAACTGCCTGCCCGTTCACAATTCAGCAAACGACTGATCCCGCGACCCTTGAATTGACAGTTTTCGGAGCTCATCTCACTTCTCAGTGGATCACATATCCTGACTATGATTCTACCATCCACATGATTCGCTGGCAGCAGCCCACAGCGGACATTTTTAAATTGATTGTGAAATTAAATCAAAAGCAGCAATGGGGACATCGGGTTCGTTTTGAAAAAGGACGCATGATTTTGGAAATCCGTAAAGCGCCTAAAATAGCGCCGCCGCCTGAAAGCCCGGTAGCTGGGTTGATTTTTGCGCTGGATGCAGGACACGGCGGTGTTGAATTAGGTGCTGTGGGAGCGACTGGCTTGATGGAAAAAGATGTAAATTTGATTTACACAAAAAAATTGGCTGCGCTACTTGATTCAGCAGGTGCAGAAGTTATTCTCACTCGCAAGAGTGATAAACGTATGAGCTTGGCAGATCGAATTGAAAAAGCGCGTCAAGCAAATGCTCATTTTTTCATCTGGTTGCACAATAACTCAGTTGGCTCTGCGTCAGATCCGGCCGCTGTGCGTGGAACGAGTACCTATTTCACTATTCCGCAAAATCAAGCGTTAGCGT
This sequence comes from Candidatus Zhuqueibacterota bacterium 4484_87, assembly GCA_002085355.1. GTDB lineage: Bacteria > Zhuqueibacterota > Zhuqueibacteria > Thermofontimicrobiales > Thermofontimicrobiaceae > 4484-87. The sequence continues at coordinate 1,273 of NATN01000103.1, forward strand.
GGGAGATTTACCCGCATTTGTTGAAGCTTGGTTTGCGGCCCTTTGGGAGAGTGCAATCCGATTATTTTGTTACCCGGCAGACGGACATGCTCATCGTGCTCGTGGAGGGTGGCTTCATGTCCAATCCCGAAGATGAAATGTTACTCGCTGATGACGCTTTTTTAGATAAATTGGCGCGGGCAGTGTTCGATGGTTTAGAGGATTTCTGCTTTAAGCAGAGAGAAAATAAACATTGAGAATAAGCTAAAGTAAAGCGAGGAGATAGATTATGTCCAAAATGAATCGACGCGAATTCATCAAAATCGCCGGAATCTCTACAGCAGCGCTGTCCGGAGTGTTGCCCAGTTTGCCGCTCATCGGTGAACCGACTCGTCCGAATTTGCCAATGGACTTGGCAGTTGTACGAAATGGCCAACCGGCAGCAATGGTGAGAAAAGCTGTGGAAATGCTTGGCGGCATGTCGAAGTTCGTCAAAAAGGGCCAAACAGTAGTCGTGAAGCCAAATATCGGTTGGGATCGCGTTCCGGAGCAGGCTGCCACGACCAACCCTGAGGTTGTCGCAGAGGTTGTCCGTATGTGCAAAGAAGCCGGTGCGTCAAAGGTTATGGTTTTTGACAATACCTGCAATCAGGCGCGACGGTGTTACACTCGCAGCCAGATACAAAAGAAGGCAAAGGAAGCTGGAGCTGATGTGAGTTTTATGTATAAACAGAAATTTCAGAAAGTGCGGATTCCTGATGGGATTGAGCTGAAAACATGGGAAATCTACACGGATGCACTGAAAGCGGACGTATTGATCAATGTACCTATTGCCAAACATCATTCGCTGAGCCGCGTCACTCTGGGTATGAAAAATTTGATGGGACTCATCGGTGGAAATCGCGGAAAAATCCATAATCATTTCAATGTGAAAATTACTGATTTGAATACAATCATCAAGCCGCAGTTGACTATCCTGGATGCAGTGCGGATTTTATTGCGAAACGGGCCTCAAGGGGGTAATCTGAAAGATGTCAATGAAATGAATACGATTGTCGCAGGAGCGGATATTGTAGCAGTAGATGCATTTGGTGCTACGCTGTTTGGCTTGCTGCCGGATCAGTTGGGATTTTTGAAAGAGGCTTACTCACGAGGGCTCGGGGAAATGAATTTGGATAAATTGAAGATTAAAAAAGTGAGTTTGAGTTAATTCCATAACATGAAACAAAATGGCTCGGGGAAATTTTATATTAAAAAGCAGCGGAAAATCTGGCGAGCTTGTGTTGCGGCGATTAGTCGTAAAATTGCAAAAATTTATTTTCATAATTTTTCAAGATAAGGGACAGCAAAAAGACGAGGGATAATGGAACGATTACGAAGAATTTCACAAATCCTATTTCTCATATTTTTTCTATACTTGTTTTTCCATGCCACTTATCCATACGAAGGCGGAATTCCTGCTGAAATTTTCTTGCAAATGAGTCCGCTGGTAGCTGTAGTCACAATGATTGCAACGCGCGTATTTGTAGTGTCTCTGCTGCTGGGGTTGATTGTTTTGGCACTGTCCTTTTTTCTCGGCAGATATTTTTGTGGTTGGATGTGCCCCTTGGGAACGAGCATCGATTTGATGGATCGACTGCTGGGCAGGATTCGGCGTTCTGATCGCAGAAAAGTCCAAAAGTTCCGTCCGTGGAAATTTTCCGTTCTGCTTGTTATTCTTGTCGCTGCAATTTTTTCTTTTCAGTTTGTCTGGTTTTTCGATCCCATTGTTATTATGACTCGAGTCACTACAACGTCGTTATATCCTCTTGCAGCTTTTTTTATTGATGGAATGATGGATGTTCTGCTGCAAATTGGCATTTTTCAGGATCCGTTATTTTCCCTGTACGATTTCTTAAGGGAAATAGTTCTGCCGTTGGAACCGCTATTCTTTCAGCAGAGCGTGATTTTTGGGTTGATTTTTATTGCTATTTTGTTGCTGAATCGTTTTGCCAAGCGATTTTGGTGTCGTTATTTGTGCCCGTTAGGTGCGCTTTTTGGTTTTGTATCGAAGTTTCGTTTAACCCGGGGAATCTCGATTGATGAAAAAATTTGTACCAAATGTGGCAGATGTCAGATTGCCTGCAAAATGGACGCGATCAATGATGATTTAAATTCCTATAATCCCATTGAATGCGTTGAGTGCATGTCTTGTATTGAAGTTTGTCCAGAGGGAGCGATCTCTTATAAAATGAACTTTCGTCTGGGCAGTGAAAAGACAGATGTCAGTCGGCGGCGATTCATCTGGTCAACAGCAACCGGGCTGTTGACTTTGGGATTGGTGAAGACGAGTTTCCCTGACAAAGTGTCACAAGGCAATGTAGTGCGTCCGCCTGGGGCATTGCCGGAAAATGAATTTCTTGATCGCTGCGTGCGCTGTCAGGAGTGCGTAAAGATTTGTTCCACAACGGGCAAGGCACTGCAGCCTGCATTTTTGGAGAGCGGCTGGGAAGGAATCTGGACGCCCATAGTGAACGCGCGGCATGGTTATTGCGAATACAATTGCAATTTGTGTGGGCAGGTGTGTCCTTCCGGAGCCATTCATCCGCTCGAACTGGAAGCAAAGCAAACATTGAAAATGGGACTGGCTCATTTTGATCGAAATCGTTGCATCCCATGGTACAAGAATGAAGATTGTCTCGTCTGCGAAGAACATTGTCCGCTGCCGGACAAAGCGATCAAATTTGATGTGCGTGAAGTGAAAGCGCAAGACGGAACAATGCGTGTAGTGAAATTTCCTTACGTCGATGAGTCCCTGTGTATCGGATGCGGTATTTGTGTAACGAAATGTCCTGTGGAAGGCCCCGGAGGAATATTCCTCACGAATGCCCAGGAACAACGCTGGGGAGAAGACGAATCTTCAGGGGAAGGCTATTTAGAGAATTTTTAAAGATGATCGATAGATTGTTCTAATAACTTTTTGTAATTTTCAGAAAGACGTACGCAGGTTTGTGAGATACATTTTGAATAAAATTTTCTATCAATAATGTTATTGTTTTTGGGGAGAGCAAATTACAGGAGCACTATTTTTGAAAAGACAAGATTCGACAACCGCGAGCAATGGGCAAGCTTCAGAAATTTTTGAGATAATTGCAAAAGAATCAAATGACATCAACGAACAGATTTCTTCGCTGGAATCACAAGTGTTTGAGCATTTTCGCCAGGAGCATTTTCATCTGAAAATTAATTTACGGAATGTGAAAATTGCTGCTCCGAGAATGATCATTTTTTTTATCCGCGCGTCCAGCCAGGCGCGGCGGCTCGGCGGAGATATCGAATTGGCACACATCAATCCTTTTGTCAGAAACAATCTGGTGACATTTTCCCCTAAAACATTTTTATCCATTGAGCAGTCTGAAGATTTTGCTCTGCTTGATTTCGGGGAAGATATTGAACCAGAACCGATTCCGGAAATTGCCACTGAATCTGATCGATCCCGGGAAATGCCTGAGGAACCAAAGGAATCCGCTGACGTAGAAAACAATCACGATGAGGAAATCGCGTTAGAAATTTTGCAGTCGCTGGACTTGCGCGAGTCAGACAAGGTGCGTATCAGTAGCTCGCCTGATAGTTTGTACAAAGTGTGCGATTTTGTGGTGCAGCGCGCCCAAAAGGCCGGATTCGATCAACATGAACTGGCAAAATTGAAAGTGACTACCTATGAAGCCAGCTTGAATGTCGTAGAACATGCCTATTTCTCGAATCCAGATTACTGGATCGATGTGTACGCAATTCATCGGGACGGAAGATTTTATATAGTAATTCACGACTGGGGTACGAGCTTTGAGTTTAATCCGGATCGAAATTACGATGTGGAAATGGCAGTCAAGCAAAGGAAAACCGGCGGGTTTGGATTGCACATTATCAGGCGTTCGGTGGATGAAATTTATTATTTGAAAGATCAAAGTGTCGGCAATCGACTGATTTTAATTAAAAAATTACCAGCTTAAGGAAGTTTATGGCGAGCAAAAAACAGCGCTCTCTTTATGATGAAATAAAGGAGTTTCACAAAGAAAAGAAGAAATATGTCATTGTATTATTCTTTTTTGGGATTTTGGGCTTGATTTTTCCTATCATCCCGGGGCTGCTGTTGCTCGGTATGGGCGTGGCGTTGCTGGATCCGAAAGGCGGAGAAGAGTTGATTCAGAAAATTAAAGATTGGGTCAGGTCTTTTTTCAAAAGAAAAATCTAAAACGAAAATGGAGGTGATAAGTATGTATTTTTTGTCGCCTATTGATATTGGCTTATTGGCAATTGCATTCATTGTGTCCATGTATGCACAGATGAAAGTGAAGTCCACATTTGCCCGCTATAGCAAAGTACGTTCGCGTCGCGGCTTGACCGGCGCTGAAGTGGCGCAGCGAATTTTGATGGCAAATAACATTCACGATGTGACAATTGAAGAAACGAGAGGGTTGCTTTCCGATCATTATGATCCGATAAAAAGAAAATTGAGACTCTCCAGTGAGAATTTCAATTCTACTTCCGTGGCATCACTGGGAGTGGCAGCACATGAGACAGGTCATGCGATTCAACACCATGTGGGTTATGCGCCGCTCAAATGGCGGCATAGTATTTTTCCCGTTGCTAATTTGGGCACTAATCTGGCGTTCCCGTTCTTTTTCATCGGGTTGATTTTCAGTTCGGGATTTTTAATGGATGTAGGAATCTATTTTTTTCTGGCAGCTGTGGCATTTCAGGTAATTACCTTGCCTGTGGAATTTGATGCCAGCCGTCGGGCATTGGCGATATTGGAATCGGGCGGCTTTCTCGAACGGGATGAAATCAGTGGTGCGAGAAAAGTACTGAACGCAGCGGCAATGACCTACGTTGCAGCAACAGCCGTGGCAATTTTGCAACTGGTCAGACTGTTGCTGATTCGCGGAGCAAGTGACAACTAATTTGCAAAAATAAATTGACAGAGACGGAAGCGGCATTTTTACTATGCCGCTCCGTCTGGTTTAGTCTGTAGTAAACAGGTTTCGAGATAACGCACATTTATTTAATAAATAGTCGTTATTAATTCCTCAAAGAGAAATTTCTTTTATGAAGAAATTATTGGATCATTATCTGCAAAATCTTACTGCAACATCGCGCCGGGGAGATGCGCGCGAAGAGAGCTATTATAAACATTTGCACAATTTGATCGAACAATTTGCTGACCTAAAAAAGATAAAAAGAATTGACATTACCATCGTTCCTAAAAAGACAGAAGCGGGGAATCCCGATTTTCGTATCTGGGACGGGAAAAATCATATTACCGGCTATATAGAAGCGAAAGACCCATCTATTACAAATCTTGATTATATCGAAGATACAGACCAGTTGCGCCGCTATTTGTCAACTTTCCCGAATGTCATTCTCACGAATTTTTATGAGTTCCGTCTTTATCGGGAAGGAAAAGAAATTGCCCGAGCGATGATTGGGCGCCCAATTGTCGCCGGAAGATTGCAGACCGCGCCGCCAGTGGAGAATGTTGAAAAATTTACAGAATTGTTTGATTTGTTTTTTTCTTTCTCCATTCCCAAAGTGCAAACTGCCCGTTCGCTTGCGGTGGAATTAGCCAAACGGACGAGATTTTTGCGTGATGAGGTCATCGCGGTCGAATTATCGGAAAATGGGAGCAAAGGCCGTAAGCACATCGTCGGATTCTATGAGGCATTCAAGAAATATTTAATCGGAACATTGTCCGAAAAACAATTTGCTGACCTATACGCGCAGACGATAACTTACGGCATGTTTGCCGCCAGGACGCGCGCGAATGGAGAATTTAGCAGAAAGCTTGCCTTTGATTATATCCCGCATACGATAGGCATTCTGCGTGATATTTTTCATTTTATTTCTCTCGGAGAACCTCCCACAGCGTTGCAGATAATTGTTGAAGACATTGCGGAGATTTTGCATGTTGCTGATGTGAATAAAATTTTGCATGAATACATAAAAAGCGGCAAAGGCAAAGATCCGATTATTCACTTTTACGAGACTTTTCTGGAAACGTATGATCCTGAAATCCGCGAAACACGAGGCGTGTATTACACACCCGAGCCAGTTGTTGATTATATCGTTCGCTCAATTCATGCAATTTTAAAAACACATTTTAGCCTGCCCGACGGCCTTGCCAGTCAGGAAGTGAAACTTCTTGATCCGGCAGGCGGCACTTTGACCTTTCCCGCCAAAGCTATTCTGCTTGCTGCCGAGGAATTCAAGGGGAAATATGGCGTTGGTGCATTGGGACAGTGGATCAAAAAACATATCCTCAAAAATTTTTATGCGTTTGAATTGATGATGGCGCCTTATGCTATTGGACATTTGAAGATGGGATTTGTTTTTGATGATCTGGGTTATAAGATGTCTGATGATGAACGGTTTCAACTTTATTTGACAAATTCGCTGGAAATGGAAGAAATTGAACAAATCACCATTCCCGGTTTGAGTTCATTGAGCGAAGAAAGTCATCGTGCAGGAAAAATAAAAAAAGAGCAGTCTGTGTTGGTAATTTTAGGCAATCCTCCTTACAGTGGTATCTCAGCAAATATAAATGATTGGACAGAGAAGTTGTTGAAAGAAAATCTCGATGGTTGCCAGAGTTATTATGAGATTGATGGGGCCCCTCTTGGCGAGAAAAATCCAAAGTGGCTGCAAGATGATTACGTCAAATTTTTACGTTTCGCACAGTGGAAAATTCAGCAATCAGGCTACGGTGTCGTTGGAATGATCACAAATCATAGTTACCTTGACAACCCGACTTTTCGCGGAATGCGCCAGAGTCTGATGAAGACTTTTGACGAAATTTATATCATTGATTTGCACGGTAATAGTTTGAAAAAAGAGACTACTCCCAAGGGCGGCAAAGATGAAAATGTGTTTGACATCAGACAGGGCGTAGCGATTGCACTATTCATTAAAAATAAAAAGAAGAAAAAACCGAGCGTTTTCCATGCTGATTTATTTGGCTTGAGAAAAGAGAAATATGAATGGTTGAGCCAACACTCGGCTGTCAAAAAGAATTACACGCAAATTGA
>NATN01000104.1 GCA_002085355.1 Candidatus Zhuqueibacterota bacterium 4484_87
TCGGACAAATATTGACAAATTTCAGTGATCACATCTTCGTAAACCGGATCTTTCTGCATATTTCTCGGCTCGCCTTTGATGTGCATCAAGACCACAGGAGCCTGGTATCTGGCAGCAATTTCTTTCATTCGCGCATCAAATCTCATGCCACTGATGTCGTTGATGATGTCAGCGCCGGCATTTAGCGCGGCTTCTGCTACTTGCGATTTGTATGTATCAACTGAAATCGGCACATCCGATTGTTTTCGCAGGGCTTCAATAACCGGAATGATTCTTGACATTTCTTCTTCCGAATCCACAGGTTCTGCGCCGGGACGGGTAGATTCAGCGCCTACATCGATGATATCAGCGCCGTCCGCGACCATCCGCAGCGCGTGGGACACAGCCTGCTCTTTGTCCAGAAATTTTCCACCGTCAGAGAATGAGTCCGGTGTGACATTTAAAATGCCCATGATGTGCGTGCGGCTTGACAAATCCAGAGTTCTGCTCTTGCAGACCAACCGGTATTTTGGTGTGCCAATGACTCGTCCCACCAGTCGTTCCAATTCGTTGGCAAGATTTTTCAGTCCAAACGGCTGTTGCCGCAATTTTGGAATTAATCGCTGGAAAATTTTCACGCTCCCCATCAAAATTGCATCGGAATGATCAATGCTGTTTTTTAGTACCATGCGATGATTGGCGCAGTCGCCGCCAAGACTAAGCATCTCCTGTTTTAAAATCAACGCTGCCGGCGACGTGAGTCCGCAAATGCGAATATTCAAACTCATGGCTTTGGGAACCATGAGATCAATTCCGCCGGGATCAACGCCGATTTTTTCAAATTCAGCGCGAATTTCCCCTTCGTTTTTTAATGCAAGAATTCTAATCAACCGCTCTTCACCCACTTTTTTCAGGGCTCCATTTTCGAACTATTTTTTATCTTCAGTATCGGGATGCAGCAATTCATACAAATGTTTCCGCGCATCTTCAGCAAATTCATCGTCGAAACCTTTGCGATAATGAATGCGATAGCGCAACTGTTCAATCGCTTTGTCCATTTCGCCTTTCATCTCGTACAAATAAGCCAGATAAAGATGCGAGTTCAAATGATTATTTATCGCTACGGCGCGCTGGAAAAATTTTTCTGCATTTTCAAAGTCATCAGAATTGTAGTACCACACGCCTAAGTTGTAAAAAGCATCCGCATTGTCCGGCTCAAGCGCAATAACGCGATTGTAAACCTCAATTATCTTCAGCACATCACGCTTCAGCATGTAATTTTTTCCCAACGCCATCAGCACAGGAACCGAATTGGGATTTATCTTCAGATATGATTCCAGCGTCCGAATAGCATCATCTTTTTGATTTTGAAAGAGGTAGTAATCCGCAAGCATCAAATAACCATCCTGATTGCAAGGATTTACTTCGATAGCACGTCGATAAAGTTCAGTCTCATCCCGGAATCCAAGCTTGTGAAACCGCGAAGGGTGCAATCGTGAAAGATTGAGGTAAATGCGGGCAACTCGTGGATTCAGTTCAAGCGCTTTTTTGAGATTCCATTCCGCTAAAGACCAGCGTTTTTTGTGAATATAATATTCTCCCAAAAAGGCATAAGATTCCGCCAGCGTAGAATCCAGAGCAATGGCGCGAGAAAAACAGTCAAAAGCAGCGGCAAATGATTCCACCGGCAATTTGCCATTTTCTTTCTGCTTCAGTCCCGAAAAAAAATGTGCCTTGCCAAGCAGTAAAACTGCTTCAGCAAAATTGCTGTCAGCAGCCACTGCCTTTCCCGCCATTTCCATCGTGCCGGGATAATTTTTGTCAGAAAACAACTTTTGCGCTTGTAAAAAATAGAAATAGCTTTGAGGATTGATTTCTTTCACTGAAATATTGGCTGCAGATTTCTCCCTGATTCCCATTTTATCAAAAACAGCCGCCGTGATTTTATTCGCTTCAGCAGCAATGGTCTCCGGCGCAACAGCCGTATTGATTTCAAATAATGTATCTAATTTTCCTACTCGCATCAGCAGACAATGCAAATTACCTTTTTGTGGAAAATCGGCATCGCCGATTAGTACATCATCTGCACCGATGAGCTTTGCAATTCGCTGACAATAATGCGGATCGCCTACAGAATCGCCATTAACTATTTCCAGCAAATCCACGGATTTCACAACAGCTATTTTGGGGCTAATCCTTCTGTCAATCTGTTGATTCACTACATCCCAAAATGCGAGCCGAAGTGCGGAATTGTTATCGCCACCATCTTTATTTATTGACAATGGGAAAATTGCGATCCGTCGCTCAATGGGCGGACTTTTTTGCTGAAAATTCAGAAAAATATTTGCTCCCAGAAAAATCACAACGGCCACAAGCACCATAGCCGTCAAATGGCGTTTATTGATGAGCTCTGAGGTAAAATACAGATACACAAGCACTACCAGTATGCTGAAGAAAAGCACGTCAGCCCAGCCGGGCACGCGAATCCATTGAAAAATATTTGCCGCAATGAAATCCATCTTTACCCTCTCTTCCCTTCATTTTCAGTTTCATTCTTCAACAAAACAACCCCAACGGAATTGACGTTGAGGTTGTTATAAATTAGTCGCTCATCTGAATATTTCCGGGATTATTTTGTATCATCAACCTCATCAGGATTTTTAGCAGTTCCTGATTCGCTGTCCGTTTTTTTGACCCTGCTTTTCCTTGATTTTGCTTTTGGTGTGGCTTTGCCACTCTTTTTATTCTTTTCATTGGCATCAGCTTTTTTCAAAATTTCGTCAATTTCATTGCCATCCAGAATTTCCTTATCCAGCAATGCCTGCGCCAATGCATGCAATTTGTGTACATTTTTCTTCAGCAGTTCCTCTGCAGTTTTGGCTGCATTTTCAATTATGTCGCGCACTTCCTGGTCGATGGTCTTCGCTGTTTGTTCGCTGTAATCGCGATGTTGGGCGATTTCTCTGCCAAGAAAAATTTCTTCCTGTTTTTTCCCGAATGTCATCGGGCCCAACTTGTCGCTCATTCCCCATTCGCAAACCATTTTACGCGCCAGGTCTGTTGCGCGCTCAATGTCATTTCCCGCACCGGTCGTTAACTGATTTAACACTAATTTTTCCGCGGCTCTTCCTCCGAGCAATTGGATGAGCATAAATTCACAGTAATCTTTTGAATAATTGTGTCGCTCGTCAATGGGTAGTGTTGTTGTCGCGCCCAGCGCTCTGCCGCGCGGAATAATGGTCACTTTGTGCACAGGATCAGATCCCGGCGTCAGTTTTGCGACTAAGGTGTGACCTGCCTCATGGTAAGCCGTGCTGACTTTCTCGTCTTCGCTGATGAGCATACTTTTACGCTCGGTGCCCATCATCACCTTGTCTTTGGCTTCCTCAAAATCTTCCATTTCAACGCGATTTTTATCCTTGCGCGACGCCAACAATGCGGCTTCGTTAACCATATTCGCCAAATCCGCACCGGAAAAACCAGGCGTTCCCTTCGCCAGAATCGATAAATCAACGTCTTTGCCAAGAGGAATTTTTTTGGTGTGCACCTTCAGGATACCTTCTCTGCCCCGCACATCGGGTCTGTCCACAACAATTTGACGATCAAATCGTCCAGGTCGCAGCAACGCAGAATCCAACACATCCGGTCTGTTGGTCGCTGCTATCAAAATTACGCCTTCGTTGGAATCGAAACCATCCATTTCTACGAGCAACTGGTTCAGTGTCTGCTCGCGCTCGTCGTGTCCTCCGCCAAGACCGGCTCCGCGATGTCTGCCGACAGCATCCAGCTCATCAATGAAAATAATGCACGGTGCATTTCTTTTTCCTTGTTCAAATAAATCGCGCACCCGCGAAGCGCCAACACCGACAAACATCTCCACAAAATCCGCTCCGGACATGCTGAAAAAAGGCACTCCCGCCTCGCCAGCGACAGCTTTTGCGAGCAGGGTTTTTCCTGTTCCCGGAGGGCCTAACAAAAGAGCGCCTTTGGGAATTTTTCCGCCAAGCCGTTGAAACTTCTCTGGCTCTTTCAAAAACTCGATAATTTCTTTCAATTCCTGTTTCGCTTCGTCCGCACCTGCGACATCATCAAAAGTCACTTTAATTTTATTTTCTGTGAGTAGTTTAGCTCTCGATTTGCCAAAATTGAAAATACCTTTCTGGCCGCCTCCCTGCATACGTCTCAGCAGGTAAAACCAGAAAAAAATCAACACCAGAAACGGAACAATTTGCCAAAAATAACCCCACCAATCCGCTTTTTGTGGTTTAAAAACAAGATCAATGCCATAATCATCAATCCAGCGATCGATGGTTTTCATATCCAGATTTGAAGGCAAAATTGTGTAGAAATTTTTAATATTGATACGGTAATTTTTCGGATCCGGCTGTTCCTCTTTCAGCACGCCGTGCAATTCAATGCCGCGTATCTCAACGCGCTCCACCTGTCCCTTTTCCAGCAATTGTCGGTAAAGTTTGTAGCCAAGCTCTCGCTCGCTTTTGCCGGCATTGGTGAGTTGCTTGGAAAACCAAATGGTGATGACTATCAAAACGAGCCAAAACAAGAAACTTTTGGTAATTTTTTGCCACTGAAAATTATCTTCAGGATTTTTTCGATTATCACCGCCCTGTTTGTTCATTTGACCGCGATTAAACCGAGGAGGTTTTTTATCTTCTTTCAAAAATATTCCATCATTTTTTTCTATTTTCATAAACAGAGAACTCCAACTTGTTATTCTTCAATCACATAGATCGACTTCAAATTTCGATCTTTTTGATCGTAATCAAGACCGTAGCCGACAACAAATTTTGTCGGAATATTGAAGCCAACATAATCTAATTTAAAATCAACCACAGCGTTATCTTCTTTCAAAAGCAGAGAAACAAAGCGCAACGACGCTGGTTTTGTGCCTTCGAACATCTTTTCAAGAAATTTAATTGACCTCCCGGAATCAGCAATGTCTTCGACGATCACGATATGTCTTCCATCCACTTCACAGTCAAAACCTTTCTTGCTTTTAATTTGACCGGAAGAAACCTTGCCACTACCATAGCTGGAAATTTTCACGAAATCGACTTCACAATCGATGTCCATTTCGCGAATGAGGTCGGCAAGAAAAATGAAGGCGCCGTTCAGTACGCCGATGAAGATGGGAATTGTATCGCGATAATCTTCGGAAAGCTGCCGCGCCAATTCTTTCACGCGTTGCTTGATTTGTTCTTCTGTAATAAATTCAACGTATTTTTCACCATTTCGTTCAAAAGTTACTGGCTTTTTCATGAGAAATTCCCTTATTCAGAATCATTTATCTTTTCTATTTCCATTTTGAGCAATATCTTCGTCCGCTCGGTTACTTTGAATCTATCATCAATCCTAAAACCGACTAACCAGATAATCCCACTATCGCATTCCAGGACTGGAATCTCCTTCCTTCGATGAAGCTCCACTTTCAAATCACTCAAAAAATCTGACACTTTCTTTGAGCCGTTTAAATTTAACGGGAAAAACCGATCTCCGCTGTGAATCGTGCGCAGCTTTAATTCTCCGCGAACTTTCTCCCAATCGACGAATTCGATATTCTTTTTCGGGGAAAAAAGCTCGCCTGTTTCCTGCATTAGGAGGGTCGTTAATTTCAAAATGGTGCTTCCATTGGGCAAAGAAATATTTTCATTCAATGCAACAATTTTTTCAAAAAATTCTCTTTCTCCCCGTTGAAAAACGACAGTGTTGCGATCGATGGATACCTTTACACCTTGGGGAAGGATCTCTTTTTTACCAATTTTTCTCTGCTGAATGCGCTCAATGATCCTTTCCAACTTTTCCGAAGAAAGGGAGAATCGTTCAATGCCTAACTGCTCCAACAGGCGAAAAATCATGTATTTTTGGATAATGATAAAATAGCCCAAAAATGTGTCAATTTCAAGTATTATTTTATCTTTTTTTGACTCAATAGTACAATTTTTCACTGCAATTGCCGCTTGTTGCTGCAAAAAGGCGTCAATTTCACTCATAATCTTTTGAGTACGCAGCAGAGAGCTATCAATTCCCGTATTGAAATGATTGCGAAGGTAAGGCAAAAGCTCGTGTCTTACGCGATTTCGCTTATAAGCAACGTCCAAATTTGTTGAATCCAGACGAAAGTCTAATCCTTTGCTTTTGGCATAATTTTCAATTTCCTTGCGCGTAGCAAAAAGCAGCGGGCGGATATAACTACCTCGCCGCGGCTTCATACCTGCGAGACCTGCTGTTCCGCTGCCGCGGAAAAAATGCAGCAACACTGTTTCCACCTGATCATCAGCGTGATGACCCAGGGCAATTTTTTCCGCTCGTGTTGTTTGTAATATATTTTCAAAAAACCGATAGCGCAAAATTCGTGCTGCTTCTTCCGTGGCATAGCCCTCTTTTTCAGCAAAAGCAGGCACATTAACCTTGGCATGATGAAACGGGACAGAATATTTGTCCGCTAATTTTTGCACAAAAAGTTGATCTTCATCCGCTTGATTGCCGCGGATGCTGTGATTCAAATGCACAATTCCCAAAGTCACATCTTTAATTTGCGCAAACTGCCACAGCAGGTCGAATAAAACTACAGAATCCACGCCGCCAGACACAGCAACTAAAACATGCTCCTGTTCACCAATGAGCCGTTTTTTTTCAATAAAATCGATGAATTGCCGGAATAAATCGGACATATCATCTCTCAGAAATTAATAAAAAAAAAGCCTTTCTTCAAAGGAAAGGCACATCATATTATGACTTTAACAAGGCCATATATCACCGTAAATTTTGTAGCGGCGCAGGGACTCGAACCCCGGACACGTGGATTATGATTCCACTGCTCTAGCCGACTGAGCTACGCCGCCAATTTTTAAGTGCACAAATATAATATTTTTTATATTCAAAGTCAAGAAAAAATTAAGAAAAATTTGGACACATTTCTCATTTACCGCCTGCATGAAGAAACAATTAATCCGCAAAAATTTTACGAACAAAAAGATAAAAATCCGAAATTACTCAAGCGAATAATGGAATTTGCCGAATAATCACGCACTGTTTTTTACCGCTAAAAAGAAATAAACGGTGTTTTCAGCTTTTTGAGCGAAAATCTATAAACTACTTCACATAATTGTAGTCAAAGATAAATTACTTCGGGTTAGAAAAGGGAAAAATTCGCGAAAGAATCCGGTTTCAGTTTTTTTGTTCAAATTTATCTCAAGGCAGGAACAAACTTGCAGCATTCTCAGATTGATTTAAAATTGCGAAGTTCATTTTTTGAATGGAAACAACCCTCCGAAATAACCAGTGTAGAGGTGTTGCAATTCTTCCAGTTCATCTTCAATAGACCAGGGCAGTTCTTTGGCGAACGCATCCAGAGAAATTATGGCATTTGCAAGCGCGTCTTTCACAATTGCAGGACGCAATCGCCGTACAATCCCGGTATTCACTTTTTGAATTTCCAGATATAATGTTCGTAGTTCGCTGAGCTCAAAATCGCCCAGCCGTCCGCTCTTTTGTAAAAAATATTGGCCAATGAGATACGATCCCACTGAACGGAATACAGTCTCCTCAATGGAAGCAAACGGGAGATGAAAGCGAACCATGGGTTTAAGCACCTCCATCACCGGACAGCCGCTGGTCACCATAAAAATCCCTAAAAGAGACCCCAAGCCACGCTGAACAGTCGATTTTTTGATGTAAGTACGCTCGGGAGCTTCGATTTCGACAATGGTGTCATCATACGAGTCAACGGATCTGAAAAATTCAAATAATTCGATAATGTTTACTGCAATGGGACAGCGAGGATGTTCTTGCGCATTCAGGGGGCAATTTTCGCATTGAGAATATTCTAGCTTTGTCCAGTCAGGAAGTTCTTTTTGAGGCGAAGACGGTATGTAGTCGAGCGTGCGTGCATTCAATAAAATTGAAAATTGCTTTTCTGAATTATCCTCAAATGTAAACCTGTATCGGAATGCGATGGTGTCGGACATGAAAGCCTCAATTTCTTGTTTGATTATCAGAGATAATTCTTTTTTGCATTATATCAAAAACAGCAACATTATGCAAGAGAAATTTTTCTCACTTATTTTTTTTGACATTTTTTATACAATGACTAAAATTGACCTCATTATTTGTTTTATAATGACTTACAGTCACTATTTTCAATTAACCGTAATGTTTTTCAATTACGTTATCGTATTTTTAACTCAAAAATGTGAAATTTAGCGATTTTGTCAGACCATAACTCACCAATTCTATCAGTCAACAAATATATCGCCAACATTCTTGCAAAATCCGTACCGCATCTTGGAAGATGACGTAAAA
>NATN01000105.1 GCA_002085355.1 Candidatus Zhuqueibacterota bacterium 4484_87
CCGCATATTATCCGGCAAGATCAGCCGAAACATTGCATGCCTCTGTTTGTCATTCTTAAAAATCTCCTGAGCAAACATTGTGTTAACGGCAAACAACGCAACAAAATAAATCAGCATGTATCGGAAAGCTCGTCCCATTTTCACCTGCATAAAAATTAAACTTTCAAGTATTGTAAAAAAAAAGACAGGGCAGCGTAAAAACCACTGCCCTATCAACCTAATTTATAATCCGAAAGTAAAGGAAAAACTGTGTGTATTGGCCAAGAGCCCCAGATCAGTATAGGAATAATCAAATCGAACATTTGAACCCAATCCCGGAATCTTCAGATTCACACCTGCGCCAAAAGCAAATCGTAAATCATATATGAGTTTGATATTCTCTTAATCGCGATTCTTTCATTGGATTGCCTTCGATAACCTCGTCGATATCCGCTTTGGTCATCTGATCTGTGCCGCGCATGGTCATCTTTCCGCCAAAGTTGCTGATACTCATTCCGATTCTCATTCCATGAAAACCGGTGATAAACTGTGTACCAGCATCAATTGCCATTGTACTTGCCGTGGAAAAACTGATGGACTCATGAATATATTTAAATTTCACGCCAACCATAAACCGATCAGTCAATTGTCTCGCGTAGGCGATTCCCAACGCGAGATCACCAGCGGAAAAGTAAGCTCCTGTTCCGTGAGGTTCTCCCGGCGTTGTTCTTTCCATTTCATCCATTGACAATGAGTTAAAACTCACCCCGATTGTGCCAACAGATCCCAATGGATATACGACACCAACGAAGCTATGCTGGATATCCAGTATCCAATCAGTGTACGAGACACCTACCTCCAGAGATTTAACCCGAGCGATTCCTGCCGGATTCCAATACAGGGAACTGAAATCGTTTGCATTCGCGACAAATGCGCCACCCAAAGCCAATGCTCTCGGACTCACACCGATCTTCAAAAAATTGGCAGCGGATGTACCGGTGTTGTCATTTCCGGCAAACACCAGCGTTACGCTCAGGAGGAGGCAAAGAAGAATATATGAAACTTTTTTATTCATTTTATTTCCTCCAAACTGTTGATATTTTTCGGTCATTTCCAAATCCTATTTGATAATTGCAAATTTGCCCATCTTTTCACCAATGCCTTCAGCTTTCACGTGATAGATGAACACTCCAAATGCAACTTCCTGATCGTTGTAAGTCCATAAATTCCACGCTTCCACAGCAGGCCCACGATAGCCATCGCTGCCTGGTTCATGATGCAGGATTTGCACCAGATCTCCGGATACCGTAAAAATACGAATTTCGCAACGTTCAGGCAAGTTATGGAATTGGATCTCTTTTACCCACGGCGTCAACGAATTCTCATAAACGGAAGTCACCGTGTATGGATTGGGAATGACTCTGATTTTATCCAGAGATGCCTCATCCGCGTTGGCAGTCGTTGCCGCTTTTGTTGTTAAAGTGAACGAATCCTGAGAAGTCAGCGGTTTTAGCGTAAAGACTTTAGCAATATCTCCCTGCTGAGGCGGAACTTCAGAGACTTCCGGATCGCTCGGCGCAGATAACGTGATCTGCCACGTCAATTTTATTTTGCCGTCGATGATTTCGCGTACCTGCAAAATGTCCCCGCTGGTCCAGGTGGACTTCATCTCGTCTGTGGTATCCGTTTGCGATGGTGTAAAATTACCAATATCGACTTGAGTTCCCAGAGTCACATTCCAGATTTCAAACGGGAACACCATTGTCGGCGGGAAGAATGCTGTATCACCTTTTGCCGTGAAGCGAACTTCGTAATCGTAGGGCTTCGGGCTTCCAGACGCCGCAAAAATTTTCCAATTACAATCACTCGTATCACCGCTTTCAGTGAACCAACCGCTTCGTTGAGCATCGAAAGCAATCGCATCCTCATCGATGATAAGTAATTTAATGCCATGGAAGACAGGGGTATCTTCTTCGCCTCGTAATTTTGCGACACTACTCAAGACAAACTCCCCCGCATTCTCATCGTACACGCTGAAAGTTTTCTGTCCTGGATTTGTTGTATCATCAAAAGAAATTGTGTAAACATTATCCCGCACAGCATCCTCATCCATAATTTCCCAGAGCAGATCAACTGTTGTCTCTCCCTGCCTGGTATAGGAAATTTCCGGGCCTGTCCATCCGGCTGGCTTTCCCTGAGGAACTACAGCCACGGTATTATCTCCGGGATAATTTGGTTTGGTTAATCTGGCATTTTCCATTGGCGGCACCGGTAAAATATCCCAGGTATCTTCATGATCATAGGCGCACACCGCATACCAGTATTCCACGCCATTTTTTAAATTCTTATCAACAAATTTATGCCTCAAACCGCTGTCTTCACCCAGGAAAAAATACGGATCGAGAGTACTTGTTCCTTTAATGCCATCCTCCAAATCATACTGAGCAATAGGAACATATCCCACCAATGCGCCGATGGCGTTATGAATCGGCTCACCCCACGTCAAGCCTCGATCTGTCGAGCGGTAAATTTTGTACCCTTCGAACGCATTGTGACCTGTAAAGCCATCTACGTCTGATTCGCTGGGTTCAGCGTCCCAGTACAATGTCACCATTTTATCACCGGCGACAACGCGGACATTGGGCATGGCAGGCGGGCCTGCTGTTTTGTAATTCATATCATAAATAGTCTGGCAAAGGGCAGCATTTGCCAGCAAGTCAGCCTTATTGGTACCAAAAATATTGGCAAATGTAAAGGTCACTGTTTGCCCCGGCGCCAAATCAAATGGTCCTGATGCATGAAGCGAAGTAATGTCTGGCCCATAAGTATTTGGTGTTTGCGTCCAATCGCCGGGATGTGGACTTACATTATCAATTGGAGAGATGCCCGAAGATAGCATGTCATACACATCAGCCTGAGTTGGGACAAAAAAGTCATCATACGTCGCGATGAAAAGAGTCGTTAAGCCCAATTCTTTTCCATCAGGACCTTTTGGTGTCTCCAGCATTTTCAATCCCTGCCAGGCTACGCCCTTCTCAATATACCCAGCTGACTTGTCATCTCCGTCCCAAATGTAAAGCATATTACCGAGCACTGTATCCTCTTCTACCGGAATAAATACACCGTAGTCATCCATCCACTCACTGGATCCCTCTTCAGGACAGTCCATATCCGTATGTATGCCCACATAGCAATCTTTTATTGTATCGGTCCCGGTATTGGTAACATAATATTTGAAAACGATCATATCTTCTGCCAATACACTTGACCATTGCATTCCTCTGCCGAAAGTTTTTATGTGCAACGGTGTGAGTTGCTGACATGTAGGATCGTCATCAACCGCCATCCAGACACCTTCTGCGTCGGCAGCGATTTCTCCATCTTCATAGACGCCAGGGAATCCTTTTGAACCAATAGGTCCCGCATCAGAAGGCCAGGAAGCAGGCCATGATTCAGGTTTATTACTCATCGCCAGGCCATTATCTCCTACGCCGGAATCGTATCCGGGAAGTGGTTCATAGTGATTTTCATTGACGTCTTCGTAACAGCCGCGAGCGCCGTTGGAAATTCTTTTCTCTCCATTCAGTATTCCTCCAACGATTAAAGACTCACACCACTGATAGGTAATGCCGCCACCAATGGGATACTCAAAAGTGAGCATTTCGCGGCTGTAACCTATTCTATTGGCATTATTAATTTCCAAGCCAATCTTGCCAACATCGAAACGGCCATATTTTCGGTCATTGAAACTGGCAGGCTTGGTGAGTTTATTTTCCCAGCCGCGTTCTTTGCACAGTTTATCGTAATACTCCCATTTTGACATCCCGACTTTCTTTTGAGCAAACGCAATCTGCACCATGCTCAAAGTGATCAGGGAGATCAATAACAGGAGCGATATTTTTTTCATCATATTCTTTCCTCCTGATGATTTAAAAATTTCATTAGAATCCGACACTTAATCCGAGCATTAATGAGCGTGGCGCGCTTAAATAGTATGGACGCTTGATAAAATCTTGCGTATCATCCCAATCTGTAGTTGCATCTGGTAAGCCCGTGTCGCCATAGACGGATAATACATTCCGTTTGTCAAAGACATTCCTTACGTCTGCATAAGCGATCACATCAAAGCCAGATACCTTGAAAATACGCTGTGCGCGCAAATCGACATTCATCGTCCAGGGCATCCTGGCGCTCATCGGCTCGTCAATACGAAGTCCGCGCGAAGAAAGCGGCGTGTACGGTAATCCACTACCATAGTTGCCAATGATATTCACGCTCCATTTGCCTGGTTTGCCAAAATCAAGCACAAAGTTGATCGTGTGCGTCTGATCCCAATCCATGGTAATCATCTTCTTTGGCGGATAAGTGCCATAAACCGAGAATGAATACCAATCATTGTAATGAGCTGTTACATTCGGCGCATTACCTTCAGCCTTTGAAAGAGAGTAGTTGAGCTGCCCTCCAAAGAAGCCTGTAAAACGTTTTTTCAGCGTTATTTCGAGCCCCTTAGCATTAGCATAGTCTAAGTTCGTGAAACGATGGTATTGCACCGGTACTCCCTGATAGCGCTGCAAAGCCACGTAATCGTAAATATTTCGGAAATACAAAGTAACATCCAAAGCAATATCGGAAGATATTTTCGTTTCTACGCCCAATTCATAGGCTATCGTTTTTTCCGGTTTCAGGTTTGCATTTCCCAGTCTGGTGTAAATGCCATTAATGGACATATCGGGAAAAGGATAATAAGGATTGTCTTCATTTTCCGCATAAAACAAGCGAATATATTGCGGAATCTGATAGAAATGGCCATAAGCAAAATGCAACACTGCCTTGTCCATCACCGGATGAGCGAAACCTAAACGCGGACTTACATACAATTTCTTTTCAGCCTCGACCAGATTCTTGCGCAGTTCACCCGTGAGCGGATCAGTGACATATTCTGCTATCGGCTGTCGCGGATCAAAGATATATTTTGCTTTTGTATCCATATAATCCAACCGCAAACCAGCATTCACGACCATACCCCAGCTTTCAAATTCCATTTTGTCCTGAAGATAAGCTGATCCTTCAACCGGTTTATGATGGAATTTCCACACATCAGGAGCTGATGAATAGGGCGCATAGACGTCGTGGTAAGCCATATCCACTTGTTTCACTTCAGCACCCATCTTAATTTGATGGGTTTTTGTCACTTGACTTGTGAAATTAATTTTTCCAGTGGTAATCACGTTCTCGCGATTTTCCCACTCAGGGCCGCCACCGGAAGTCCAGACTGAATCCGCAGTATCAAAAAAGATATGGTCGAACTCGTATTCTTCATCAGGCGGAGAAATGTTTGCCATTCCAGAATATTCGCCATTCTCATCCAATATCTGCCATTCGCCATTTGAATAACCGCTGAAAAAATCTTCAGCTTTGTACTTATAATACATTCGATGCGTGTTAAAAACTGACGCTTTGACTTCATAAAAAGTACTCGGAGATAGTGTGTGCGTCATTGTAAAATTGAACATGTAGTTATTATCATAATTTGTACCCGTATTTTGCGGCACATACTTATTTGTGTGAGAATAGTTTCTGTAACGCTCGCGTGCACCTACTGCGCCCATAGTAAGCTTAACCGAATTCACAGGACGCAAAACTAATTTCGCATTTACGCGACGTTCATGACGATATGGTTGTCCAGTCCAGCCAAGATAGGTATTGGTGTTGTAGATATCTCCGGATACAAAAAAAGTATTTTTTTTGCCCAATAGCGGAATAGGCCCGCCAAAATAAATATCTGTGCGAAATGTTCCCCAATCATTGACCTTTTTGGATCGTTCTTCCCAGTATGCCGGATCGAATTTATTTTGTCCCGGCGTAGCAGGGGCTGTACCGACATCCGACACCAATGCCGTATCACCATCTAAAACTCGTATCCATTGACCATGGTCATCCATACGTTTATAGAGATAGTTATAAGTGTGCGGATTGACATACTTATCCGTCAGCGCGCGAATACGGCCATTGTAAACGCTGCCTCCCTCTTTTGTCACAATATTCAGTACGCCGGACATTGCTTCGCCATATTCAGCGTTGAACGTACCCAGTAAAACTGCCATTTCAGATATTCCAACGCTGGTGACGTCACTTCCCATGCCACCCATGAGCGGGTCTTCAACGTAAAAACCATCGATCATGTAAGAAAGCTCTCCGGTTCTCCCTCCGCGAACATTAATAGATCGGCTCAAACCAGTGCCGCGTTCGACAAATCCGGGCGAAATGGTCATCACTTCCTGATAGCTGAGCACAGGAAGTTTGTCAATCTGCTCGCCCGTAGTAACGACGGAAGATGAAGTCACATCTTTTTCAATCAGCGGGCGTTCCGCGGTAACCTCTACGACCTCCCCTTCGATCACTGTCGATTCAAGATCAAAATTGATGCGCGTTGTACGATCAACTATCACGTGAACCGAAGTCTTAATGATTGCCTTATAGCCGATCATCATTGCTTTTACATCGTACCGCCCAGGCGGAAGATTGATGATGTAATAATCACCATTTGCATCAGTTGCTGCGCCAAAGTTAGTCCCGACAATGATAATATTTGCTCCTATTAATGGCTCCCCTGTCTGTTTATCCGTCACTGTACCGGCAATCTTTCCAGTAACGCCGGCATAGGATAAAGTAGAGAAGAAAATCATTGTGACCAACATCAGAGCAACAATTAGAATTTTGTTGCGCATAAATTGTCCTCCTCTTGTAGTTGATTTTTACCGGATGGAAACTAATAACATGATACCTTTATAACTTGATACCACCTCCTTTC
Organism: Candidatus Zhuqueibacterota bacterium 4484_87; assembly: GCA_002085355.1. Lineage (GTDB taxonomy): Bacteria > Zhuqueibacterota > Zhuqueibacteria > Thermofontimicrobiales > Thermofontimicrobiaceae > 4484-87. The sequence goes on from NATN01000105.1 coordinate 6,791, forward strand.
GAATTTCTTTTTCGCTAAAGCAGTATTGAGGATAAATAGCAGTTAGAGAAATATTAAAAAAATATTACAATTTTTATACCCAAAACATTTCAACGTTTAACCAATTGTTTTTACTAATCAGGGAAATTTACCAAAAAGCCAATTATGCAGTGAAATTCATAGCTTGTGCAAATATCAGCATAGTGTCAATACATTCAAATTACGACTTTTTCTCAACGGTCCTTGCTAAAAATATCTATTTAAAAAGTATATAACTATTTCATTCTACAATAGAATGAAAAATCAGCACAAAATCGGAAATCACTGGTTTTTGAGTTTATTTTTATCAAGCCTTGACAAGCAGCAGAATATTGGAGGGAACAATTCAAGTTGGTTTGTCATAGTCAAAAAAAGTAAATCGAATTTCATTTCTCTTTTTCTTGAAACATTTCTTTCTTTTAATATAATAGAGAACAAATAAAAAGTCAAGAACTTTTTACATTTTGGTAATAAAAAGCCCTCCGGATAATTTGAGAGGGCTTTTTAAATTTCAAATGTATTTTTTAACTAATTTTAAAATTCCAGCGCCAAGCTGAATCGTTGCACATTTTCCAGTACACCAAAATCGGCATAAGCATAATCGAATTTAACTTTAAATGATCCGCTTAAATTAAATTGCATTCCGACACCGGCAGTCAATCCTTCTTCGCTGTCCTTCATGAACATATTTTTGTACCCAGCGCGCAGGAATACCATGTTTCGCAATGCGTATTCAGTGCCGATGTTGATATACTCAGTGTTATCATTGGGATGCATGGCATCGACCGCTACAGTCCAGCGATAGTTGTAGTTATCAATCACATTCATGGCTGCACCGAACCGAAAAATCAGGGGCATATCCCAGGCATCGGTGCGCATGTTCCCTACGATTTTATTATTATTGCCATATTTTTCAGGAGCAATATCCACGGGAATTTGCGTATCACGCCCGGTCATGCGCATTTTTGACCCAAAATTGCAAATACTCATTCCCAGAGTCATACCACGAAATTGAGTCGTAAAAAGTGTACCAATGTCTAAGGCAACTCCCGATGCGCTTTCATGCCACAGTCTCTGATTGACAAATTTTAAATTAAAACCAATAGTAAACCGATCTGTCAAATTCCGCGCATAAGAAGTGGTAAGTGCAATGTCAGACGCGCCAAATTTTTCTCCGGTGCCGTCGGGATAAGCCACAGTCCTCACTTCCATTTCGCCCATGGTAAGAGAGGTCAGACTCAAGCCAATTGCACCATACCTGCCGAGCGACAACGTTGCTCCGGCAAAATCGAAATAAACATCCGCCAGCCAGTTCGTGTGATTCAGCGTGACCTCGCCGTTATTGTGTAATCTCGCCAACCCTGCCGGGTTCCAATACAATGCGGATGCGTCATTTGCCACCGCCACGAAAGCGCCGCCCATTCCGATTGCCCTGGCGCCAACTT
>NATN01000106.1 GCA_002085355.1 Candidatus Zhuqueibacterota bacterium 4484_87
GGCTCTCCTGTAATTTCGGACGGCAAGCTATCCGGTTCAGCACTCCCGTCGTCCTCGCTACCGGATTCTTTTTTCCATTTGGGAATAACTCCACCGGCATATTTGGATTTAAACTTTCCTTCCACTAAAATGCCCAACGGCTGATGGCGTAGCACATCCTCTTCCGAAGGCAGCGATTCGTCGATGGTACCCCAGCCATAGCCTTCACGCGTCCAGCTATAATCGCTGGAAGTGAACAACGTGCGGTATTTCAAATTATTTTCTTTCAGAATATCCTCATGAACCAACAGCCGCGTGCCGTACATGTAGAACAGCTCGCCAAGCTTATTGGAAATGGACACATTTTTATTGATATTTTCGTTGTTCACTTTGATGATGACCGGCTTGGTGACCGGTTCGTAACGCTGTTCGCGAATTTGGAAAATACCCATATTTCGCGTTTGATACACCGGCACCTGGATGTAAGCAGTGCTTTTGTCCATGAAAATTTTGTTATCAATCTCAAAACCATAATTTTTTGTCAGAGAATTGATATTCACTCTGGTGGGCATACCCATGAGATCAAAATCGCCCGGGTGTTGCCGCGAAGGGCTAATTCTGTAGTTAAATTGTTGCGCTGCCAGCACAATGCGTACGCCGTCATGCACTAACTTATCGATTTCATAGAGTTGTCGTTCTTCAAGCGGCTGGTCGATCATGAGCACCATGGTCTGAATGCCATCAGGTATTGGATCGTCTTTTTTGATATTGGTGCGTTGCACATCATAGCCGTTTTGCTTCAGCAACTCAACTGCCTTATTGTACATATCTTGCGGCGGTTGCTGGTAATATTGCTGATATTGAGGCTGCTGCTTTGGTTCGCCCGGAAAGAAACCGATCTTGGGTCTTTTATTGGAAATTAATTTGTAAATTCTGGACATGATTTCATATTCCAGGCTACCAAAATTTTCCGGCCTTACTTCCGGGATAACGTCCTCTTTTCTGTCCAGATAAGATAAAACCAGCGAAGAATAGACGCGTTTCACAGCAAATTCGTCCCGATCCGCGCTCTGTACGCCAAAAGGGATTACCCCTTTTTCATACAATCTCTCGGCAATTTTCTTGCGCGTAATTTTGGGTTTCTTGTTTGCCGCCAGAACGTCTTTGTCCTTTTGCTGCTCTTTTTGTTTCTGTTCCTCGTATGCCTCTTTCTCCTCTTCAGCAGAGGGATCAAAAACAGTATAAGTTAATTTCCCCTTGGAAGCCAATTTCAATTCTTTTAATTTGTCAATAACGTCCCGTTCCAAATTTTTCCATTTGGTCGGCATCTTTTCTGACGACGAGACGTAATAGGTGATCTCTATCGGAGCTTCCAGCTTGTCAAAAATCTTCTCCACAGCCGGAGACAGCTTGTAAACCTGATCTGCAGTCAAGTCAAACCGGCCGGGATTGATGTGATCGGAAATCACATTTATCATAATAACGATGCCAAAAAGCAATAGCGCACCGATTGTAAATGTTGTCCAAAATTCTTTCTTCAAATTTTTCATATTAATATTTCCTCCTTTCCAGTGATTTTGCATTCAGGTAGAGGAATAAAATGGTAAAGGAGACAAAATAAATGATACTCTTTAAATCAATCACGCCGCGCTCAATGTCATTGAAATGGCGCGTGACGCCGACGTAGTTGTAGAGGAACTGTCCCACTCCGGGCAACCAACCGTCAATGACCATGGGCACATATTGCCAGCCAATGAGCGCTAAAAAACCGCATGTCAAACTTGTGATAATCAAAGAAACTATTTGATCAGAGAAAAAACCGGAAATAAAAATACCGATGGACAAAAAATATGCGCCCAGCAAAACCGAACCAAAATAACCACCGATGATGGGTCCAAAATCGGGTTTCCCTAATATCAGCAACAGAATGGGGATAACCAGTGTTCCCGCGAGAGCCACTAAATAAAACAGAAAGCTGGCGAAAAATTTCCCCAAAACAATATTTTCGGTTTTCATCGGCAGAGTGAGCAGCAATTCTTCAGTCCCTAATTTTTTCTCCTCAGACCACAGCCGCATGGAAATCGCGGGGATAAAAATCAGTCCCAACGTAAGCGGCAACTGTGAGAAAAAAGCGCGCATGTCCGCATTTCCGAAAAAGAAAAAATGGAACATGTACAATCCTGAGTTCAAAATAATGAAAATAATACTAAAAACATAAGCAATCGGTGAATAAAAATATGCTTTGAATTCTCTGTTAAAAATAATTTTCACATCGTTCATTCGGCACCTCCTTCCTCTTTTGCCGCCACGTCACTGCCAGATTTTTCCGTTGCGGCCTGCGTTAATTTGATGAAGGAGTCTTCCAGGGAAATTTTCTCCCGCTGGAATTCAACTACTGTCCAATTGTGTTCGCGGATGAGTCCGTTCAGTTTTTCCACCAAATCAACTTTGTGATCCGCAAAAACATGAGCCCCGACAATGCCGCGCGGTTGCTCATGGTCGTATTCGATGTCTTCGATTTCCGGAGTTGCTTTAATCGCTGCTTCGAAATCTTTTTTAGTGCTCTTTACGGCAATATAATATGAATTTCGCTGCGTTACTTTCTTACGCAAATCTTCAAAAGAGCCATCGGCTACCAGTCTGCCGCCGCTGATCACCAAAATTCGGTCAGCCATGGTAGCAACCTCCGGCAAAATATGCGTACTCAAAATGATCGTTTTTTCCCTTGCCAGATCGCGGATCAACTTGCGAACACCGATTATTTGAATGGGATCCAGTCCTGAGGTAGGCTCATCCAAAATGAGCACTTCCGGATCGTGAATCATTGCCTGCGCCAGGCAGGTTCGCTGCTTGTACCCTTTGGACAGAACGCCAATTTTACGATTGAGAACATTTTCCAGCCCGGCAGCCTGAACAACCCAATCGAAACGGGATTTTAGGTTGCCGTTCAAATGGCGCGCAGCACCCATAAATTCCAGATATTCTCGAACCAACATGTCTGAATAGAGCGGCACTGTTTCCGGAGAATAGCCGATCAGTTGCCTGACTTCCAGCGGATTTTTCATTACATCGTAACCGCCAACAGTCACAGTGCCGGAGGTCGGCGCCGTGTAGGTCGTAATAATCTTCATCGCTGTCGTTTTGCCCGCGCCGTTAGGCCCGACAAAACCGATAATCTCACCTTTTTTAACAGAAAAAGAGACATCTGTAAGCGCTTTGGTGAGTCCGTAATTCTTACACACCTTTTTTAATTCAATCATAACCCTTCCTCTTGTTATGATTTCACCAGTTAATTATAATTTGATTTAAAATATTTTTGAAGAAAAAACGAAGTGATTTAAAACAAAAAGTTAAAAAGAATACCTCCTTACCAATCATCTGCAAAATAATTCTTCACCTTCCCGCACCCGAATATCAATAGTATTTAATTTTTTTTGCCAACTCCTGACGTGGTCCATAGATGAAGATCAGCATTTTAGCAAAGCTAACCTTTTTAAAAATAAATAATAGTGCCAATTTACAGCAAATATAACAAAAATATAACGATTCAAAAATTAGCAGAGTTCCCTAAAAGCTAAAAATTTCAAATAAAATAAATCGGTCATAGGTTAAAGTGTCATGAATACGCATACAAATTTTTAAGACGAATCAACCCTGCAAAAAGTTCTTGCAATTTGCGGCTGATTTCTGTATTTTTAAAAATAAATTATATCGCAAAACAGCATGTTACCGGCAAAATCTTGCCGCCCGGATTCAATTGTGCAGTAAACAAAATTCCATACAAAAATGCCGAGAGATGATTTGAACAGAAAAATATTTTTCTTTCCGCTAATTAGTTTATTAATCCTGCTAATTTCTTTTTGCGCCAAACAGATGCCTCCGCGCGGCGGGCCTGAAGACAAAACACCGCCGGCAGTTATTTCCATTTTTCCCGATGACGGCGCTCTCAACGTGCCCACAGACACTGAAATTAAAATCGGATTCAGTGAACTGGTTGTCAAGAGAACATTTGAAGAAGCATTTTTCATTTCGCCCCTGCCATCTGAGGAAATCCGTTTCCACTGGCACGGTAAAAAAGTGAAAATCTCATTCGGTGACACATTAAAATCCCCGCGCACCTACGTGGTCACCATCGGTGCAAAGACCAGCGACCTGCGCAACAACCGAATGGAACAATCCGTTTCCATCGCCTTTTCCACCGGACCGCAGATAGATCAGGGACAAATTTCCGGTCATGTATTCGGGAATACAAATATTTCAGGAACGCTTGTTTGTGCCTATCTGCTTGCGGACAGTTCGCGGCCAAACCCGGGAAAAGTTCTTGCCGATTACTATACCCAATGCAACGAAACAGGCGAATATCAGCTCAAATATGTAGCGCCGGGAAAATACCGGCTTTTTGCCATCGGAGACAAGGACGGGGATAGAAAATATTCCCGCGGATTTGAAACCATCGGCATGCCCAACAGCGATATCGAGCTCACTGCCATAAAATTGCATCTCTCCGATATAGATTTTCAAATAACAACTGAAGACACACTACTCCCGTTTTTGAAATCCGCCTATGCTGCGGATCAAAACCGCGTGGACGTGCGTTTTAATGAGACCGTTCAGCCAATTGATAAAAATGTGCCTGACAACTTTTTTAAAATTTTCGTTGAAGGTAATTCCAAGGAATATTTGCAGATCAGAAGTTTTTATCAGGACTCGCGTGATGGTTCCATTTTTCACTTGATCACTGAAACACAGAAAGAACTTCCTTACGAGCTACAAGCAAAAAATATTTTTGACCTGTCTAATAATCCGCTTGACACTGCCTTCAACTCGGTAATCTTTGACGGTTCGGCGATGCCTGACACCATCCAGCCGGCGCTCATTTTTCAGTCAATTCAGGACAGCAGCCAGTCCGTATTTCCGGACTCAAGCATCTTTTTCATTTTTTCCGAACCCATTTTGCCCACTTCTTTTGAAAATCATTTTCAATTTTTTAATTCTGATCAAAAAACTGTTCCGGGAGAATTCCTCTGGAAAACTCCGGCACATGTCCAATTTATTCCGGAAGCAAATCTGGAATTCAGCAGCCGCTATCTGATGAAAGCAGATGTAGATTCAATCTTTGACCTGCACGGAAATTCGCTGAAGGATTCGATGTTTTCTGTTTTTTTCAAAACAATTCCCAGAGACACGCTCACTGCTATTAGCGGAACATTTTCTGACGAGCAAAAAAATGCAGACGGAGACATTCACCTGCTCGCCAACAATGGTTCGCAGCGCTATCATTTGACTATTTCGCAGCCCGGACCTTATGAATTTAAAAATATTTTACCCGGAATTTACACGATCTCCGCATTTCGCGACGAAGATGGCAACGGAAAATTTTCTTTGGGGACTCCTTTTCCATTTTCTCCTGCCGAAAGATTTGTGTTTTATTCCGATTCAGTGAAAGTTCGCTCGCGCTGGCCCAATGAAGGAAATAATATTATTTTAAAGAAAAAATTTTCTGAACGCTAAACACGGAGACAGGAATGAATCAATTTAATTACCGCAACGGAGAACTGTATTGTGAAAATATGCCGGTGAAAGCATTGGCGGAAAAATTCGGTACACCGCTGTATATTTACAGCAAAAACATGATTATTGATAAATTCAAAGCCATTGATGAAGCCTTTTCGTCAGTGAAACATACGATTTGCTTTGCCATGAAGGCAAATTCCAACATGGAAATTTTGAAACTGATGGCATCGTTGGGCGCTGGAGGGGACGTGGTTTCCGGCGGAGAATTGTACCTTGCCTTGAAAGCAGGCATCCCAGCGAATAAAATCGTTTATGCCAGCGTAGGCAAGACAGACGCTGAAATCAAATTCGCCATTGAAAGCGGAATCATGGCATTCAATGTGGAATCTGAAGCCGAGCTGGAAGTGATGAATCAGATCGCAATTTCAATGGGCAAAAAAGCGCCAGTCGCCATTCGCATCAATCCTGACATTGACGTACACGGTCACCCCTACATTTCTACAGGAAAATCCATCAACAAGTTCGGGATTGATATTGACAAGGCGTTTGATGTTTTTCTGCGCGCTAAAGAAATGGCAGGGATTGAAATCGTTGGTGTTCATTCGCACATCGGCTCGCAAATTTTGAACATGGATTACTACGACGCCGAAGCAAAAAAACTGTACGAATTTGTGACCCGATTAACAGACGCCGGGATTAATATTCAGCACATTGATATTGGCGGTGGGCTTGGCGTCCATTACCCGGATATAATTCCCGAATATGCTGAAGAGAAAAACGACGTTCCACAACCGGCTCAATTAGCTAATCGTGTCATTGATGTGTTGGCGCCGCTGGGACTGGAAATTGTTTTTGAGCCTGGCAGATCGATTGTTGGCGAAGCAGGAGCTTTGATTGCGCAAGTGGTTTACATCAAACATTCTCGCGACACGAAATTTATCGTTGTTGATGCCGGCATGAACGATCTGATCAGACCGAGTTTGTACGAAGCCTATCATCAAATTGTGCCCACAACCTACATGGACGATAAATTTGAGATAGCAGACGTTGTAGGTCCGATTTGCGAAACAGGAGATTTTCTGGCAAAAGGGAGAAAATTACCCGCTGTGCAACGCGGCGATTATCTGGCTGTGATGACTGCCGGCGCTTACGGCTACTCTTTGGCATCAAACTACAATTCCAGACCCCGTCCCGCGGAAGTCTGGGTCGATGGGGAAAATGCGGAACTGATTCGCGAGCGAGAGAAAGTGGAAGATTGGGGTTAGTTTTTTGCCACTGAGACACCGAGAGCACAGAGATTCTTTTTAACTTCAGGTGTAGTCCGCTTTTGAAGTGGACTACACCTTGAAAAATTTTTTTCTTTGTGGTAAAAAATAACCGAGCAAATAAAATGAAAAAATTAAAATTCAGCAAACTCAGCGCTACCGGAAACGATTTCATCCTCTTCGACAACCAGGATGAAATTCTTACCGGCAACGAGCATGATTTTTTTCAAAAAATCTGCCAGCGACGAATTTCTGTCGGCGCGGACGGGGTTTTGTTGCTGGAGAAAAGCAAAAAGCATCATTTCTCCATGCGTTATTTCAATTCAGACGGCTCGCTCGGAGAAATGTGCGGCAATGGCGCGCGGGCATCCGCTTATTTCGCCCAAAAATATGGTGTCGCTCCGAAAGAAATGACATTTGATGTGCTGGGTGTTATTTACAAAGCTTCTGTGCAAGGAAATTTCGTACAATTGACCATGCCGCCGCCGGTAGAGATCCGCGAATATCCCGGCGCACTTGAGGAAAACGAATTTCGGGAAGGCGGCTATCTCAATGTCGGAGTTCCGCATTATGTCATTTTTGTATCTGACATAGATGCGATTGATGTTGAAAGAACCGGAAAAAAATATCGCTATCACGAAGCGTTTCAACCCTGGGGTACGAATGTCAATTTTGTTCAAGTAATCGAAAATGACAAAATACTCATCAGAACTTACGAGCGCGGCGTAGAAGAAGAAACATTAGCCTGTGGAACCGGTACAATTTCTGCGGCGATTTTAGCCGTCAAACAGCAAGGATGCAAACTGCCTCTGAAAGTTCAGGCGCGCGGTGGATTGTTGGAAGTGGATTTTGATGAATCAATTTCAGAAATTAAATTAGCCGGGGAGGCAAAAGAAATTTATTCCGGTGAGCTAATTGATGGATAAAAAGCCTTGTGATAAAGTAAAATAAGACAAACTTCGTCATAACAAGGAATCGGATCAGTGAAAAAAATATTAGAGCAATATCTAAAAAATCTCACCGAAACCTTTCAGCGTGGCGACGCAAGAGAAGAGAGCTACTACAAACATCTCGACGTGCTGATTAAGCAGTATGCAGAAATTAAAAATATCAAAAAGATTGATGTGACTATTGTCCCGAAAAAGACTGAAGCCGGCAACCCTGACTTTCGCATCTGGGACGGAAGGAATCACGTCACAGGCTACATTGAGGCGAAAGATCCGTCTGTCACCAATCTGGATCACATCGAAACTACTGAACAATTGCAACGATACTGTGAAACTTTCCCCAATGTCATTCTGACTAACTTTTACGAGTTTAGACT
>NATN01000107.1 GCA_002085355.1 Candidatus Zhuqueibacterota bacterium 4484_87
TGGAATAATTTTTTTCGTATCCAAATCTATGTCGTAAAAATAGCCTGTCTTTTCATCGAACATCATGGATTGAATTTTTTGCTTCAGTTCTTCTGCTTCTGCGTGGAACTTTTTTGCTTCCCCATTTTTCCCCAGCAGTTCTGCCATTTGCGCCAGATAATTTTTCTCTGCAAAAAGATAGCTGTTCAAATCAACTGATTCCTGCGTCAGAGACCAGGCTCCGTCTTTGTTCCGTACAATTTTTGCCTCATCAAATCTGACCGCATTATCCATGCCGCTTTCCCATGCAGCGGCTTTTTTAGTGCCGTCTGTGGAGCCGTATTCACAAAGGCCATTGTTGTCGTGGTCGCGGAATTTAAACCACCATTGATGATATTTGACCAATTTAGGATAAATTGTTTTCACAAAAGCAGTGTCGCTATTTTCTTCAAAAATGCGCCAGACCGCCCAAGCTGCCAGCGGCGGTTTCGTATTGCGCCAGTTGTTATTTTTTGCATCAGGGAAAACGCAATCGGGAATCATGCCGACTTCGTTCTGGAAATCGAACATAGCAAAAATCTGCTCCTCCGCGATTTTTCCGTCAATCGAAGCGAGCGCTGCCGCATGTTTCCAGGAATCCCATGCCCAAAAACCGTCGAAATAAGTCACTGCTGAAGAGGGAATAATCCCCGAGTGCTTCAGCGCACCTCTTGCGCTTCTGTAATTTGTCATGAGCGTGATGAGCGATTTCATTCCGATTCGCTGATATTCGTTACCACTCGCCCATTTCGATCCTGAAGAAAATATTTTATCGGCATAGCCCTGCCAACGCTGTTTGTGATCAGCAAACATTTTCTCCGGCTGGTGGAACATGACGCGATTTTCAGCTTTCTCCCGTTTCCATTGATTATCATTCTCAACATAAGAAATTATAAAAAAATTGAGAAATCGCAATTTAGGGAACATATTCATGCGTTTCTTTTTGATGAGATAAGTGTTCCCGTCAATGAAATAATCTGTTGTATAAAGCGATCCTTCCATAGGCTTAATGATAAATTTCCCGCCGTTCTTCAGTTTGATTTCGATACATTCATCGCCCACGCGTGGAGTTGCCTTTTTGGAGAAAACGTTTCCTTCCAACCCTAAAATAATCGCTTTGAAATAATGGGATGTATTTATCAATTCCGTGCGCAAAAATGCTGTCTTTTCGGTGGCAAACCAGAGATTCAAATTAATCGTCAAACTGTCAATTTCCAGCTTTTGCTCCAGATAGCCAGGATGGTAAGATTCATCCAGCATTTTCAACCGCACACGTTTGCCACTAAATGCATCCCACACGACCAGTTTAATCAACTGTTGGCTGATCCATTCTTTTCTGTCGATGAGATAGGGTCCGACGAAGCCGCCAATGAACGATTCCTCGTTTTCCGGCGGCAGGGCAAATCCGTACCAGGCACCGTTATCGGAATAAAAGAATCCGTCTCTATCGCCCGGATTTTCAGGAATATGCCTGATGTTCAAAAAATCAACTGGCTCCGTTGCTTCACTCATTTGAGTTTGATTTTTTGTTGTTGTTTCTTCTTTACGCGAACATCCCGCAATTGCTAAGAAAATAAGCGAAAAGGTCAGCAGTAACGTTTTCTTTTTTCCGAACTTCATTTTTGTACCTCTGTTAGTTCTTCCGTCCCAATAGATTATCTCATTTTTGAATTATTGATTTTTTAGATTCCCACAAATTCTTCAAAATTATCTCGTGTAATAAATTTCACTTGACTACATAGCACGCGGATTTTCGCAGATTAGACGGATTTTCACGGATCTTTATCCGCGAGATCAGCGTCCATCTGTGGGCTATCCTTCTCCACCATAAAAATTGGAAAGTTATTCTGCTTTATTAATGGCTAAAAGTATCCATTAATATTCTTCAAAATTTTAATCTCATAACCGATATATTTAAAAAAATGGCGCTTAATGTGTTTGGCAATGTACGCCGTATTTTCCATATTTATACTAAATTAGGCGACTATACTCTCCTAATTTGCCATAAATTAGGAGAGTTTCCAAATGCGTTTTCAAATGTAACCTATTGAAGTTATTACTACAAAATACAATTTTCGTTCACTTCCATTTCTTTACGCCATTTCTCCCATCACTTTTTCCAAATTACCCGCCAAAAAATCCACATGCTTTTTTGTAAAAATAATCGGCGGTTTGATTTTGATAACATTGTAAAAAGGGCCGTCCGTGCTCAGCAGAATGCCCCTGTTTTTCATGCGCTCGACAGTTTCTGTTGCTTCTTCAACCGCAGGTTCCAGCGTTTCCCTACTGCGAACCAGTTCCACGCCCAGAAAAAGTCCGAGACCGCGTACGTCGCCAATCAGGGGAAATTTTTGTTTCAATTCTTGCAACCGATTTTTGAGATATTCGCCGACAACGCGCGCATTTTCCTGCAAACCCTCCTGTTCAATCACATCGAGCACTGCCAGACCCACGGCACAGGAAACCGGATTCCCGCCGTAAGTGTTGAAATATTCCATGCCATTGGCAAAAGCATCAGCAATTTCCGGAGTTGTCACTACCGCAGCCAGGGGATGGCCGTTTCCGATTGGCTTCCCCAATGTGACAATGTCTGGCACAACATTTTGCGTCTCAAAACCCCAGAAATGCGTTCCGACTCTGCCGAATCCGATCTGCACTTCATCTGCGATGCAAAGGCCGCCAACATCACGGACATAGCGGTAAACATGCCGGAGATAACCATCCGGAAAAACGATCTGTCCGGCGACTCCCATGAGCGATTCGCTGATGAATGCCGCGATAGATTTTCCCGATTTTTTCAGCTCCTCAATTTTTTCATAAACCTGTCTGGCATATTTTTTCGCAGCATTGGGATCATCCCTCCGGTAACGCCCGCGAAAAACATCTGGTACCTCCACTTTGTGAATATGCGCCGCGAGTCCTGCCCCGCCGGGACCGTCAAATTTGTAGGGGCTGATTTCGATGTCCGCAGCGGTTGTTCCGTGGTACGCAGCGTCAATACAAATCATGTCTTTTTGTCCGGTGAAATTTTTCGCCAGTCGCAGCGCCAAATCATTGGCTTCACTGCCGGAATTGACGAAAAAACAGACGGACAACGGATCGGGGAATTTTGCCGTGAGACGTTCGGCATATTCTATTAAATAATCATACAAATAACGCGTGTTCGTGTTCAAAATCGCCATTTGCCTCTGCGCTGTCTTCACAATGTGAGGGTGCGAATGTCCCACGTGGGGTACATTATTTACTGCATCCAGATAAGTTTTGCCCGATTCATCGTACAGATAATGAAGCGCCCCACCAATGATTTTCAGCGGCTCTTTGTAAGAAATGCTCAAAGATTTCCCTATTAACTTTTCCCGCCGCTTCAAAATTTCGTTTTTGCTCATTCCCTGCGCTTGCCACTGATATCCGCAAGAGCGGAGGAATCGTCTTTTAGCGCGCTCGGGATTGCAGGAGAGCAAATAATCCAGCAACTTCCAGGCATCTTTTTCCGAAACACCGATGTATTTATTCTCCGGTTCCAGCACACGACTTTCCGCGGCAATGATCACGCTCTGGCAAAGCCTTCCTGCAATCAGAAAATAAAGAAGCTCCAACTCCAATTTCTCCAACGGAAATTCCTGGTGATAGCCCTGAATCACTTGCGTCGCGGCTTGCAGCGGATCAGATTTATGAAACATGGAATAAGTGCAACCAATGGCAAGCTCAAAAATCGTATTGGAAAAAACAACGTCGCCGAAGTCAATGAGACCTTTGATTTTCTCCGGCTGAACTTCGTCAACCAACACGTTAAAATCATTAGCATCGTTGTGGATAGCGCTGCGTCTCAATCGTGAAAGTTCCGGGAAAACGTGGGTTTCAAATTGGAGCAAAAAATATTCGACCAATCTTCTTTTTCCCGGTTCGGGAATGTACGCCAGACTGCGACGCGAATCGAGAACGTTTTTCAAATCCCAGTCCAAACCGCGATGCAATCCGCAATGGTCAAAATCCATCAAATTGCGATCCACTTTTCCAAGGAATAAGCCCAAATTAAAAAGCATTTCATCGGTCGTTTCTTTCAACTCTGAAAGGAAATTTCCTGAAATGAAACGCACCATTCGCGCCAGATGTTCGTCCCCATTGCTGTTTTTCACAGTAAAAATAGTATCATTTTGCTTGGAAGCGACTATCGTGGGAAAACAATATTCAGGCATTTTTTCTGTGAGCGTGGAAACCATTGCAATCTGTGCTTCAACCGCTGCCCGCGAGTCAGCTCGATGAGAAATCTTCAGCACAAACTTTTCAGCTCTGTCATTCTCAACATAAAAATTCTGATCGATATAGCCGGGCAGCGGTTTTACTTGACATTTTGTCCCGAAAAATTCTTCTGCAACTTTTTCGACTTCTCCGAAACTAAAACGCGGTCTTGCTTCGATCAAATTCACAAATGCCTCCTTGAGGTTTCTGTTCCCGAATTTACAAATATTTCACTCAAAAATCAACAGCCGAATAATAAAGGGATAAAAAACCTGATTGACAATTTTGCATTTCCCTTTTTACAAAAAATGTCTCATTTGCGGACGTGGCATTTACAATTCGCTGATTATCCTGCTGTTATCAGAGGCAAATGGAGCACTCTATTTGTTTTATTTTCTTAAATTTAACTAACAATCACTCATGCCCGGTATTTCAGGCACAACTTTTGCCAAATAAATTAAAAATGAAAAATGACCAAATTTTGTCATTTTTTCAGACAGTTAAAATGTGAGTTTCCGAAATGCAAAAACCGCAAGAATGAATATTTTAATAGATAGAAGGAGATCACCTTGTCTCGAAAGCTTATCTTTCATGCAAGTGCCTTCATCATTTTTACAGTGATGTTGGTCGGATGCGCAACGATGGGAACTTCCCGTCGGACAACGGCGCAATACAAAGCCGATTTGCGCACCTATATTCAGCGCGTAAAGGCGAATCCACGTGATGCCGAAGCGTACAGGGAAATCGGCGTTATCACTTTTGAGCTAAAAAAATATCCGCTGGCGCGAAAATTTCTCACAAAAGCTTTCAAATTTGCCCCCAGTGACGGAAAAACGCTTTATTTCCTCGGCATGACTCTGGAAGCGCAAAATCAGCTCAAGCTCGCGCTCAAAGTTTACCAAAAATTTAACGTCATTTCAAAGGCCTCGCCCTATCGATACCAATTGGAATCACGCTATCAGTGGGTCAGCCGGGAATTAATTCATCAGGAAATGAGAAATCTGCTGGCGCAAGAAAGTCAACTGGGAACCAGCCAAATTTCCCCGGTCGCAATCGCTATTTTTCCTTTTTCCTATTTTGGAAAAGAAAAAAAGTATTCATCGCTTGGCAAAGGGATCAGCGAAATGATGATTACGGACCTCAGTCAAGTCAAAGGCCTCGTTCCCGTTGAAAGAGTACGCTTGCAGGCATTAATGGATGAAATTGGTCTGGGTCAAAGCGGAATGATCAAAGAAGGATCAGCGCCGCGATTCGGAAAACTGCTCGGCGCAGGAAAAATTGTTGCCGGCAGCTTTGATGTTTTATCAAAAAAGAAAGTCCAGTTTAATGCTGCTTTTTGGGACGTCCTCAAGAACAAATTTCCTCCGCCTTCTACGGAGACTGATAAACTGGACAATATTTTTCGCATCGAAAAAGACCTTGTTTTTAGTCTGATTGATGACATGGGCATTTTACTCACTCCTCAAGAAAAGGCAAAAATCCAACAAATTCCGACGAAAAACTTACATGCATTTTTAGCCTATTGCCAGGGACTGGAGATGGAAGATGCCGGCAACTTCGGAAAAGCTGCTCAATTTTTCCAAAAAGCGGTTCGGCTTGATCCCAATTTCAGCAAGGCAAAACAGAAAAAAGCAAAGGCAAAAATGTTGCAAATCGCAGGGAAAGGACTATCCCCGGTGAATCAGCGAACTGCTTCGTCACCAACAACATCAATTGCAATACGGAGAACAGAATTATCCAAAACCGATCTCATCAGTGACAGATTAAATAATATATCAGCAAGCATCGGAACAATATTCATTCCGGGGCAGGATACGCGCAAGCCGACTCAGGAAGCAGCAGAAGCCGGAGCTGAAATTCTTGGCGATTTGCCTTTGCCGCCGGACCCGCCGCAACGAAACGGAATTAATCCATAATTTGAATATTAATTTTAAGAGGCTAAATAAAATGAATATCAGATCCACCAAAGATAATTTGAGGATAAAATTTCCCCTGCTGCTGACTGTATTGCTGATCTGCGTCAGCTTTGTACACGCGCAGGATTTTTGGCAGCGATTGCCAATTTACGGCGGCGGCGCCGATATCTTTGCAATCGGCCAGGGAGATCAATTGTACGCTTATTCGTCCATCACCAACACATTAAGTACATCGACAAACGCAGGAGATCTCTGGACAAGGATGGATATTCCTGTTGAGCAGTTTTCCGATATTCACATGTTGGCTTTTGGCATATCTTCAGATGGTTCGCTATTATCTGTATGGAGAAAATCAGAACTGGAAACAGACAATGACACTCTATTCGTTTATAAATCACAAAACAACGGGACAACATGGCAGACAGTGGATACATTAAAAGGATCAAATGCGAGAGGAGGCATCCTTAACGGAACGGAAAATTCCTTATTTTTTCAATACAAACCAACCGGCTACCATGTATATCCGCTGCGCCGCAGCACAGACAATGGCGATACCTGGACGACGGTGGTCCCTGACAGCGAAATGTTTTCCATATCAGCCTTCGCAGTAAATAAAAACGGCCACGCCGTTATCAGCAGTTACGATAGAATCTTGCTATCAACTGACAATGGCAATTATTGGACGGAGATTACCAACTTCCCGGGTTACGGTGCGGGTACTATTGCGCTCAATGACTCAAACCATATTTTCATAGCTACCTGGCAAGGCCAAATTTATCGTTCCCGCGATAATGGTGAGAACTGGGAGTCTATCTATCAGGACAATACCGGCGGCACAATTCAGGAAATCGGATTTAATAGCCATGGTGACATATTTATCGGCACGGCAGTTTACAACAATGGCGTCAGCGAATATCGCCTGTCGCGCATTCCAGCCGCAGGCGGCACTGCTGAGAATCTTTTCCTTGCCTACACTTACCTTGGACAATTCAAAATTGCGAGTGACGGCTCAATTTTTATTGCCACAACGAATGCTTTGTATCGTTCCACAGACAATGGTCAGACATGGGCAGAAATTTATCAGGGGTTGACGCATTTTATGACCAATTCATTTGCAGCAGCGCCAAATGGAGCGGTTTTCTTCAGCGCCTTACCCATGCCGCTGTTAAAATCGACTGACAGAGGATTGGGATGGCAAAAAATTGGCACGAATAATCGGGCGCTTGATTTATCTTACAGCGTGGCAGTGCACAACAACGGGGTTTACGCTTTAGTGGATTCCGGCGTGTACAAATCGACCGATTACGGAGAAAGCTGGCAGCGCCTTACCCCTGAAAATATTAGCAGTGCAAAAAGCATCACCTGGGATAACGGTGGTACAGCATATCTTCAATGCACGAACAACCATCTTTACCGAACCACAACAAACGAGCAGACTTGGGTGGCCATGAACACCGACGCCTTCAGTACTATTGACATTAATCAAATTTTCGCATTGCCGACAGGGACATTATTCGCTGGTGTTGATTCACTGGCTGTATTTCGCTCCACTGATCAGGGAAATTCCTGGACAAGCGCCAACACCGGGCTTCCACTGGAATCTGCGTTCGCTTTTGCCCACGATTCTTCCGGCGGGATCATTGTGAGTGTTATTTACGATAGTTCAGATAATCGTTATTATGGCGGACTTTACCGTTCAACAAACAATGGAGCTTCATGGCAACCAATCAATAACGGGCTTCCCGGAACTGCGATTACCTCAATCGTTGTCAATTCTGTCGGGCATATTTATGCTGCCAATATATACGATGGCGTTTACCGTTCAACTGATTTAGGG
>NATN01000108.1 GCA_002085355.1 Candidatus Zhuqueibacterota bacterium 4484_87
ATTATCGCTTATTGTTGTACGTCTATATTTTTTGCAGGTGAATGCTCATGAACATTACATTACACTCTCAAAAGATAATCGCATCAAGACTTTACCGTTGCCTCGAGCCGCGCGACGAGGCCGAGGTCGAGCGCCTGTGGGCAGTGCGGAAGGCCACCCTTCCACTCCTCTATCGGCGGCCCGGCCCGAAGCGGATGCAGTCGCTGACTTGCAGGAATTAGCTGCTATTAATAAGCAGAGACCGTATTTTTTGCTGGTGCACGTTCGGGAATCTAGCGATGTTGCCAGAGTGAAGAGCATTCTTGATAAATTGGGAACTGAATTTGAGGTTGTTCCGCTGGATATTTTCATTAAAATGGCGGGGGAGAAGCCGACGTTTAAAGAGAAATTTCTGAAAAGGTAGATTTGGTGAGTGGTGAGTGGTTAGTGGTTTTGGGGGATTGGTCATTAGTCATTGGGCATTTGGCATTTAAAAAAGAATCTAATTGTAGAACTTGGAAAAAGAGATGACGAGCCGGGAGAGAATAAAAGCGATTATTGCGCAGGAAGAAGCTGACCGCTGCGGTTTCTGGCTGGGGAAGCCGCATGCGGATACCTGGCCTCTACTGAATGATTATTTTGGCACAAAAGAGGAAGAAGAATTGCGGGAAAAATTGAACGACGATTTTCGCTGGATTTCTCCGCAATTTATGCCCGGTGCTTATCAGGATCCGGAAGGTCACGCTATGTTTGATGCGGGTCTGGATAAAGAAAAATATGGTCAAGCAGGGCCTTTTGCGGAGTGCGAAGATCCCGAAGAAGTGGAAACTTTTTCCTGGCCTAATCCGGACTATTTGAATTTTGAGCCCTGTCTGGAAATTCTCCGCCGCACCGGCGATGTCTATCGCGCCAGCGGTTTTTGGACTTGTTTTTATCACAATGTGATGGATCTGTTCGGGATGGAAAGTTACATGATCAAAATGTACACCCATCCCGAAGTCGTCCATGCTGTGACGGATAAAGTGTGCGAATTTTACTACGAAGCCAACGAACGATTTTTTGAGGTGGCGGGCGATTTGATCGACGGGTTCTTTTTCGGAAATGATTTTGGAACGCAAATCGATCTGATTTGTGGCCCTGCACATTTTGACGAATTTATCATGCCCTGGTTCAAAAAGTTTACCGATCAGGGTCACGCGCACGGATTGCAGGTGATTTTACATTCCTGCGGCGCGATTTTTAAAGTGATTGATCGGCTTGTCGAAGCCGGAGTGGATTGTTTGCATCCGTTACAGGCAAAAGCCGCGAACATGGATGCGGAAACACTAGCGGCGCATTTTAAAGGGAAAATTTCATTTTTAGGCGGAATCGATACGCAATTTTTGCTCGTGAACGGAACGCCTGAGGAAGTAAAGGAAGATGTCCGGCGCGTGAAAAAAATGCTGGGGCCTCATCTCATTATCAGCCCCAGCCATGAGGCGCTGTTGCCCAATGTGCCTCCGGAAAATATCGCAGCCATGGCGGAAGCCGCAGTAGAGGAATGGTAAATATGTCGCATCTGGAACCAGTGAAGAGTTTGTCGGACGAAGAATTGCAAGCGGGTCTGCGGGCTGTGATCAAAGACGGCGTGGCATCAAGCACGATGCTGACTTTCACCGCCGGCGTTTTCCTGATCGCCTTTGCCCTGGAAATGGGCGCTTCGAATATTTTTATCGGCATTCTGGCAGCAGTGCCACCGTTGTTGCAATTGCTGCAAATCCCGTCGATTTTTATCGTTGAGAAAATAAGAAAGCGGAAAAAGATAGCTGTTTATTCCGCGGGGCTCAGTCGTTCTTTTTTATTTTTTATTGCATTGATTCCATTTTTCGCATCGGGAAAATTGGGATTGATGCTGCTTTTAGTCGGCTTGGTTTTCCACGCCGGACTCAATGCGTTGCTGGTGTGCGCGTGGAATTCCTGGATGCGCGATTTGATCCCGGTGAATCGGCTGGGTTCATTTTTTTCTCAACGATTGGGATTCTCCATGGCAGCGGCGATGACACTCAGCCTCGCCGCCGGATTGTTTTTGGATTACTGGAAATATCTGGGAAATTATTCACTGACTTTCAGTTATTCCATACTTATTTTTTGGGGATTTGTTGCCGGAATGGTGGGCACTTACATTATCTCGACGATCCCCGAGCCTGAAATGAGCCGACCCGTTGAACAGATGAAAATGCTCGAGTTGATTCGAGAGCCGTTCAAACATCCGAATTTCAAAAATTTACTCATTTTTTTAGGAGCATGGAATTTTGCGCTTTATCTGGTAGGCCCTTTTTTCGCTGTTTATTTAATTAAAAGATTGCATTTGAGCATGGGAATCGTCGCCGGATTGACTGTGTTGAGCCAATTGAGTTACCTGATTTCTGTGAAAGTGTGGGGAAATTTAGCGGATCGTTTCAGTAACAAATCAGTGCTCAATGTTAGCGGCACTTTGAATATTTTTTGTATTTTGGCGTGGACATTTACCACGCTGCCGGAAAAATATTCGCTGACCATGCCGCTGCTCGTTGTCATTCATATTTTGATGGGCATTGCCACGGCAGGCGTGATTCTGGCGTCTGGAAATATTGTGCTCAAATTAGCGCCGCGGGAGAAGGCAACTTCCTATCTGGCGTCCAATAGTATCATTATTTCACTGGCAGCAGGTATTGCACCAATTATCGGCGGCGGATTTGCTGATTTTTTCACAAAACGGGAATTTTCGTGGACAATTGAATGGAACAGCCCTGCTGAGCATCTGGCGTTTCAAACATTCAATTTACGGGGATTGGATTTTTTCTTTTTGTTTGCTTTTTTGATTGGCCTTTATTCAATTCATCGACTGGCAATGGTGAAAGAAGTTGGCGAAGTGAAGGACAAAATCATCGTCAGTGAGTTTTTTTCACAGACTACCAACCGCATTCGCAATTTAACGACCGTGGGCGGGCTGCGCTATTTCCCACAGATACCATTCGCACGACGGTCGAAAAACATAATTCGTAAAACAAAAAAAGAGAAAACTGACAGCATTCAGGACGGGAAGGAAAAAATATGAGAGCTATCCTGATTAACGAACCTGGACATTTTGAAGTTATTTCAATGGATATCCCGGAACCGAAAAGCGATGAAATTTTGGTGGAAATAAAAGCCCTTTCCCTTTGCAATCAGCATGATTGGAAGGTGAATAAGGGGCTTTATCGGGAGAATAGCTATTTGGAATATGGTATCCCCGGATTCCCCGGGCATGAAGGAGCGGGAATTGTCGCTGCGGTGGGAGAAAATGTGAAAAATTTTGAAGTGGGCGATCACGTAGCACTTTCCGGCCTTGGCGGGCCTCCGCTGTACGCAGAGTACGTGACGCGAAAACCTGATTCTGTCGCTGTTGTAAATAAACAATTGCCTCTGGAATATGTTGCCATGGCAGAACTGTTTGGCTGCGTGCATCGCGCAGTTCGGAAGGTGGATAGCTATCGGGGAAAAAGAGTCCTGGTTTCCGGCTGCGGTCCGGCAGGATTGGCAGCGATTCAGTTCGCCAAGATTTTTGGCGCTAAAGAAATTACTGCTACGGATGTAAAATTAGGCAGGCTGGCATTGGCGCGGGAATTAGGAGCTGATGAAATCACTGATGCTGAAAATGAGGATCAAATTTCCTGGCTGAAAAATAAGGGCGTTGACATCGTTATTGAGACTTCCGGGAACAAAACTGCATTGGTGAATGGCCTACAAATGGCAAGAGAAGCTGCGGTCATTTTCAGTTATAACGAAGGTACGGTGCAATTGCCAATGTGGAATTTGTTCGATCATGAAGTTACTATTTATAACTCCAAATGGCTCACGACAGAAGATTTGCAGCATGTGGTGAATTATATTGAAAAAGGAAAATTGCACACAGCGCCGCTCATTAGCGTGGTTGTGGATTTTTCGCGGTATCCGGAAGCCGTGGAAATGATAGGTCGTGGCGACGCAGTGAAAATTATCATGGTACCATGAAAAAAGGAAATCTTGTGAAACTTGGACTGGACAGTTACAGCTATCATCTTGCTTTTGGCTGTCATCCTGATTTTCAGCCGCGCAATCCGATGACGCTGTTTGATTTTATCGAAAAAGTTGAATCTCTGGGGTTGGACGGATTTCAGATTGATCCCATGCATTTGCCTGAAAAAAGTGAATCATATTTGCGGGATGTAGCTGATTTCATCAGAGAAAAAAATCTGTTCATCGAATACGGGACAATCGGCATTGAACCGCAAAATATCATTGAAGAAATTCGCGCCTGTCAAATTCTGGGTTCGCCGATTTTGCGCACTTTTTTGGGATTTGACCGATTTGATAAAAATACAAATATTCCCCGGGAACTTGATCGCGCGGAAAAACAGTTGCGACAGATTTTGCCTGATTTAGCTGAAGCGAAAATTACTCTGGCGATTGAAAATCACGGCGATGTGACCAGTGATGAATTGGTCGGGTTGATCGGGCGACTGGGAAGTCCGTATGTCGGCATTTGCCTCGATGTGGGGAATCCGCTGGCAGTGCTGGAAGATCCGGTTTTTGCAGCGGACAAAATGGCGCCTTTTGCCGTGACTACTCATTTCAAAGATTATGCGCTGGAGATGACAAATTATGGTTTCAAAGTTAGTGGCTGTGTCATCGGAGACGGCGTCATCGATCTGGATCGAATTTTTGATATCATTGTGTCGAGAACTAAACTGGATCGCTTGATTCTGGAAATTCCGGTTGAAAAAGAAGCGAATGAATCGGATTCGCTCAAAAAAGAGGAAGAAATCATCAGGCGCAGCGTCAATTTTGTGCGAGAGAAATGGTTAATTTGAGAAACATCCCGATGTTAGATTAGAGTCAAAAAATTAAAACCACGAAGGGCACGAAATTCACGAAGGATGTTCAGGGTTTTTAGCTCATTAGTTTTTAATGCGATATTCTTTGTGCTCTTTGCGCCTACTTTGCGGGCTCGGTGGTTTCAAAAAAATTTTGAGACACTCAAGATTTATCGATTTATTATTGCCGGAGAAAGAAATCATGACTTCAAAAGAGCGCGTATATGCTGCTTTGCGGCGTCAAAAACCGGATCGAGTACCGATTTTTATGTGGTTTCATCCCATTACAGCGGAGAGATTGGCGGCGGAATTGGATTTGCCGAAAAATTTGCTCGGCGTGGCTCTGGGCGATGATGTGCGTCAGGCATGGGTGGGAAATAATCACGCCATGGAAGGCATCGTGCACGAGCGAGACGGTGAAGGTCATTCTGATGATTGGGGAATTGACTGGGTCAAACAGGGACCTTTCAATCAAATTGCCAAGTCTCCGCTGGAAAATGCGCCGAAAGAGGAACTAAAAAATTACAAATTTCCGTTCTCGAAAATCGATCAACTTCTGGAAAATATGAATGCAATTTTGCCGTTGCAAGATGAATATTTTATCGGCTGTGATATTTCTCCCTGTTTGTTCGAGCTGATGTGTCGCTTGCGTGGGATGGAAGAGGCAATCATGGATTTGGCGGATATCGATAATTCTGTGGAGAAAATTTATGACGAGGCGACTCGTTTTGCTGTTGAATTGGGAGAAGCTGCGTGCCAGCGTTTTCCAATGGATTGGTTCTGGACCGGCGATGATGTCGGCGGACAGTTTGATTTAATTATGAACCCGAAAATCTGGCGCCAATTTATGAAACCCCGGCTGATGAAAATTTTTGACGTTGGCAAAAAACACAATCTTTATGTGGCATATCATGCATGCGGAGCAATTCGGGAAATTATCCCTGATTTGATTGAAATGGGAATGGACGTGCTGAATCCGATTCAGGCGAATTGTCCGGGAATGGATCCCATCGAACTCAAGCGCGAGTTTGGAAAATACATTAGTTTCATGGGCGGCGTGGATACGGTTGAACTTTTGCCTCGCGCAACAGCGGAGACAATTTTTCGGGAAACGAAAAATCTGATTGAAAAAATGACCGAAGACGGAGGCGGTTACATTTTATCCGCATCGCATACCGTGCCGCCGGAGACGCCGCTGGAAAATATTTTTGCCATGTATGAGGCGGCGGGTCTGAGCAAAGAAGAAATTTTCGATCGTGCCAATGATTTGAGAAAAGGAGAAAATCAGGGCAATTCAAGGACGGAGAATTGAATGGCTCGGCAAATTGAAAATCTGGACGAAAAATGTTATCGCGAAGCAGTGCGTGAACAACAATTTCATCAAGAAGACTGGCTAAAAGTTGGCTACGCGCCAAAAGGATTTTATCTGAAGGATTTTTGCATTTTTAAACATGGTAATGTTTATCATCTATTTCACATCGCCGGCACGCCCGGTGTCTCCTGCTGTCTGCCGGGAAATGAGCTCTGGTTCGGTCATGCGACGACGAAAAATTTCCGGTATTGGGAAACGCATGAACCTTGTCTTTACATTGATACTAATGGCTGGGACAACGGCCACGTTTTTGCGCCCTATGTGATTGAATTTCAGGGAAAATTCTGGATGTTTTACACCGGCGTTTCCATTAAAAACAGGCAGCGAATAGGCCTGGCGGTTTCCGATGATTTGTATTCCTGGCGTCGAGTGAGCAAAAATCCGATCATCACGCCGGAGAAATATCCCTGGGCATTTTGCCCTGATGATCGCGGTTCTGCCTGCCGCGATCCGCACATTTGCCGTTTCGGAGATGAATTTTCGCTCTACTACACGGCTGTGACCCGCGAAGGAAAAGGCTGTGTCGCGCGAGCCAGTTCCGCAGATTTGTTGCATTGGAAAGATGGGGGGCCTGTTTTTATGTCCGACCAATTGGCGCATCCGGAATCGAGCAATGTGCAGGAATTTGAGGGAAAATATTTTCTGTTTTTCGGCGGACAATATGAATTTTGGAGTTACGTGATTTCTGACGATCCGTTTGATTGGAAAAATAGAAAACCAATTCCGCTTAAACAGGGGATTACGGCAATGGAGGTGATCGTGAGAAAAGGAAGCCTCTGGCTGGTTGCTTATTTCAAAATGGATAATTATCGGCTGTTTTTGGGGACGATCGATTGGGCGGAAGCGAAGCCGACTATTCGGGAGATCATGCAAGAGGCTGAACTGAAAGAATTTTTTATTAACTGATTTTTTTGCCTCGAAGACTCAAAGACTCGAAGGAAAAAACTTGGAGCCTTCGAGTCTTGGTGGCGAATCGTTACTTCAACTTAAAGAGGTGCTAAAAATGAAAAAGAAAGTGATTTTGATTAGCATTTTAATTTGTTCTCTTGTTTTTCCGCTTTTCGCCAAGTCGCCGACGCTTTACGTGGTGACTCGCAGCACTAAAGTTTTTCATCTCACCAAAGAGGATAATCCGACAGTGGGATTATTTGCCACAGACGATCAGGGAAAAACGTGGCGGCATTATGGCTGGAAATATGTGAAATGCTTTTCCGTTTCGATTACGGAGAAGAACGACGAACTGGTTTATTATCTCTCCTGCGGAAACGGCGTTCACAAAAGCAGCGATTCCGGGGAAACATGGCGTATCACCACGGGCTGGGACATCACCGAGTGTCTCAAGACAGCGATTGATCCGGTCAAGCCGGATGTCGTGTATTCGGCCACAGCTTACGGGATTTACAAAACAACGGACGGCGGCAAAACCTGGATTGAGAAGAATAAGGGTTTGACGAGCACTTTCACGCCCACAGTGATCATTGATAGCGCGGATCACAATCACATTTTTTGCGCCACAGAAGCGGGAATTCATCACAGCCACGATGGCGCTGAAAATTGGCAGCCGCTGGCACTGCTGGGACTGGGGATTCGCACGTTGATTCAACATCCGAAAAACGGAGATTGGCTGGCTTGCGGGACGGAAAATGACGGGGTTTTCATCTCCCAGGATCACGGAAAAACCTGGCATCAGGTCAATAACGGACTGACGCATCGGACGGTTTACGCGCTGGCATTTGATCCGAAAAATCCGAAAGTTTTATACGCAGGGACTTTTCAGTGCGGGATTTTCAAGA
>NATN01000009.1 GCA_002085355.1 Candidatus Zhuqueibacterota bacterium 4484_87
ACCTGCTCTTTTAGTTCGTTCTTTATATTATCGACCAGCGTGTTTATAGCATTTTTCTCATTTAATGTCAAATGGGTCGGAGCAGCCATGTTATTCCTCATATTAAATTTTAGATGCCCCCAAAGTGGTTGTATATCATCAAAAAAATCTACGGTATTCCAAATAGCCGCTTTAAATGATTGGAATATCAGAACATCATGTATTAATTATCAGAACATCATGTATTAATATATCAATTAGGAGGTTAAATGTCAACG
Organism: Candidatus Zhuqueibacterota bacterium 4484_87; assembly: GCA_002085355.1. Lineage (GTDB taxonomy): Bacteria > Zhuqueibacterota > Zhuqueibacteria > Thermofontimicrobiales > Thermofontimicrobiaceae > 4484-87. Next base: position 258 of record NATN01000009.1, read on the forward strand.
ATTTTATTTGTCAAAGTCGTTTGCCGCAAAAAGTATAAAATTGGGTTGCAAGAAAGTCGATTAGATGAGTTGAGGATAATCTGCGATGCACAACCAAGCGCATCGCAGATATGAGAATAACTCTAATTCACGTTTTATCTATTTGCCTTTTCCTTACGTCGTTTCTCAACGATTTCTTCAGCGATTGAAAATGGCACCACAGCATAGTGGTCAAAGTGCATACTGGCGCTTGCTCTTCCCGATGTGATGTTGCGCAGTTCATTTGTATATCCGAACATCTCTGCCAACGGCACATGAGCTTTCACAATTCGTGTCCCGTTTTTAGCATCCATGCTCATAACCTTGCCGCGTTTAGAGACGATACTTCCGGTTACTGCGCCCAAAAACTCCTCGGGAGTCGTCACGTCCACTTCCATGACCGGCTCGAGCAATTTTGGGCCCGCTTTGGCAAAACCAGCACGGAAGCACATGGCTCCTGCTGTTCGAAATGCCATTTCAGACGAATCAACCGGATGAAATGAACCGTCAACGAGCGTACAACGAACATTCACGACCGGATATCCCGCATAGGGACCTTCTTCCATGGCATCGATGATCCCTTTTTCCACCGCTGGGATATATTCCCTGGGAATGGCGCCGCCGACAATTTTGTCAATAAATTCAAATCCCTTGCCTTCGGACAACGGCTCGATATCCAGAACAACATGCGCAAATTGACCATGGCCTCCGCTCTGCTTGGCATATTTCGTATTTTCCTGCACGCGATTGTAAATCGTTTCCCGATACGAAACTTGCGGCACCCCGGTTTCAGTTTCAACTTTGAACTCTCTTTTCAGACGATCAAGCAAAATCTCCAGATGCAGTTCTCCCATACCTGAAATAATTGTTTCACCGGTTTCTTCGTTTGTCTTCACCAAGAATGTCGGATCTTCTTCTGCTAATTTCACTAAACCAATAGTGAGTTTATCACGATCCTGACGACTTTGCGGTTTCACAGAGACAGAAACAACTGGTTGGGGAAATTCAATCGCTTCGAGCAAAATCGGATGATCTTCCTGACAAATCGTATCCCCCGTCGATGAATCAGCCAAACCAACAATCGCGCCGATTTCCCCGGCGTAAATTGCCTCTTTACTCTCTATCTTATTTGCATGAACCTGAAAAATTCTTCCGATGCGCTGTCTTTTACCGATAGTCGAATTGTACACATAGGAACCCGCCTTTGCTGTTCCTGAATACACGCGAATGTACGTCATTTTCCCGCGATGCTTATCAGTCATGACCTTGAAAACCAATGCAGAAAAGGGTTCGTCATCTGCCGGTTTGCGCGCCGGTGGCTCTTCGCCTTCCTTTTCGGCGATTCCGATTATCGGAGGTCTGTCTTCCGGAGACGGCAAATAGTCAACTACGGCATCCAACAAACGGCGAATGCCTTTATTTTTGTACGCTGCGCCAGCCATAGCCGGTACTACGTCCATGCTCAAAGTAGATTTGCGAATCGCCTCACGAATTTGCCCCTGACCGGGCTCTTTCCCTTCAACATAAAGCTCAAAAAGCTCTTCGTCCTGTTCAGAAATCTTTTCAATCATAACCTTGCGGCATCTTTCCGCATCTTCCCGCATTTCTTCCGGGATATCTGTTTCCTGATATGTTAAATTCAACGCCGGATCATCGTAATAAATCGCTTTCATTTCGACCAGATCAATAATTCCCTTGAACTGATCCTCTTTCCCGATGGGGATAGTGATGGGAATAACATTTGCGCCAAGCGATTGTTCAATCTCTTTGATGACCGCAAAATAATTCGCGCCCACCCGATCCATCTTATTTACAAAAGCAATTTTGGGAATGCCGTATTTTTCCGATTGACGCCACACTGTTTCTGATTGTGGCTGCACTCCGCTCACCGCACAAAAAAGCGCAATCGCGCCGTCCAACACGCGCAGACTCCGTTCGACTTCAGCAGTAAAATCCACATGCCCGGGAGTGTCAATGATATTAATCTCATGTTCACGCCATCTTGCTGTTGTTGCCGCGGAAGTAATTGTGATGCCGCGTTCTTTTTCCTGATCCATCCAATCCATTGTCGCTTGTCCGTCATGCACTTCACCCAATCGATGTATTCTTCCTGTGAAATATAGAATTCTCTCAGTCACAGTAGTTTTTCCGGCGTCGATATGCGCCATGATACCGATGTTACGAACCTTGTTTAAAGGTAAAACTCCAACCAACTTAATCTCTCCTTAACAACTTTAAATCTTTCGTTCACTTTTTATTATATCCAATTAACTCGACCTGAAATTAAAAGTGCCAAATATAAACTATTTAGACTCAAAAATCAAGTCAAATTTTCACTATTTTTGAATTGAATTGATATTTGATTAGTACCGCGTTTTTAGATGTGTCTAACCTTGAGAAGATTCAGAAAATTAGCAGCAAAAAAAATCCCCTGCCTTTTTAGAACAAGGGATTTTTTTATTTGAGAAACCACAAGAGGATGGACTATTTTTCTGCGAACTTTATTTTTTCTAAATCCGCTGTCAATCCCGCAGCAACACGACGGACAGTTTTATTCGGATCATTCTTCGCTAATCTCTTCAACACGGGTAATGCTTTGGCATCACCGATTTGATGTAGCGCAACCGCTGCTACAATCCTTACGCGGAAATTTCTTTCTCTTTCCAGCATCTGGATTAACGGCATAACCGCATCCTTTTCTTTTTCTTCGCCCAAAAGCTGCGCTGCTGAAGAGCGGACGCCAACGTTGTCATCATTCAGGTATTTGATCAACTTTTTTGCATTTGTGTTAGAAGAATCTTTCGCCATTCCGATACTAACAACCATCAACATCATCAATAAGACTGTCATTAACTTTTTCATACGAACCTCCGTATTTGGAATTCTGACTCTTTTAATTTTGATATTTGCCTTTGTTAAAGCAATCGGCGTGCCAAATATCTGCTTGGTAGTAAATTTTCTGTAACTTACTATTTATTTTCATATTATGAAATCAGTCAAATATTTATCATTCGACACTAATCAAAAAACTATTGGGACAAATCCCCCACCGCTGGTACAAAAGGTGTCAGCGGGAACCTTTTTCAAACAAGCGCATTAAAAATCTTCCCAACTAAAATCCAATACGTACAAAAAGCGTATAGAAAAATTTCTATTGACATTTAAGGATATTTTTTTTATATTTAAGAAAAATAAACGGATAACAAGCAGCAAAAAGCAGGAAGGAGAAAATGGCTCATCATAAATCAGCTAAGAAAAGAATCGTGCTAAGCAAAAAACAAAACGTGTACAATAAAAGTTACAAAACAATGATGAAAACCACGTTGAAAAAAGTGCGTGAGATTACTGACAAAGAGACGATTCAAAAAGAGTTGCATTCAGCCTATTCCATTTTGGACAAATTGGTTTCCAAGGGAATTATTCACAAAAATAAAGCGGCTAACCAGAAATCCAAATTAGCAAAATATGCCAACAAATTGAGCTAATATAATTTTTTTTGAGCGTGAGGTCGGGTTAATTCCACGTTGCCGGTAACTCCCCCTAATTCCGGTAGCGGAATTGGCTCCGGCCTCTTTTTTTTGTCCCTCTATTATTTGCTGCGCAAGGAATCAATCAAGGCTCAATAAATCAATCAACTCATCGCGTGTAAATTGTTTTACCAGATTTGCATCGTCGGCGCGAATGAGTTCAGTCATTAATTTTTTCTTTTTCCGAATAATGCGATCAATTTTCTCTTCCATCGTGCCTTCTGTCACCAGTTTAAAAACTTGTACACCACGCGTCTGTCCGATGCGATGAACGCGATCTGTCGCCTGATCTTCCACCGCTGCGTTCCACCAGCGATCATAGTGAATCACAACAGAACCGCCGATGAGATTGATCCCCTTTCCCGCAGCGCGGAGACTGCCAACAAAAACGCGACAATCAGGATCATTATTAAATTTGTCGATCATCTGTTTCCGATTGACGGTTGAACCTTTTATCGTTGCATAGCCGACATTCTTATCCTGTAAATACTTTTCAATAAGAGCAATCATTTTCAAATATTGACTGAAGACAACAACCTTGAAGCCGCTGTTCAAACTCTCATCCAGTAGCTCGCAAAACAAATCCCATTTACCGGAACTATATTTTTGGTAATCCAGATCTTCTTTATCATCCATTTGAGCCGGGTGATTGCAAATTTGTTTTAGGTAATTCAGCACGGCAAAAATGTGAATATAAGGCACGGGTGCTTCTGAATTCGCAAGCTCATTCACCAGTGAGCTTGCTTTCAATTTGATCACTTCTTCGTACATTCGGCGAAGCATGAAAGGTCGCACCATTTTATACAATCTCTCCATGCGTTCCTTGTTTCCGCTGCGTTCGATTGGATAAATGTATTGTTTGCGAAAAGAAAAATCTCCTCCAAGATAAGATGGCAACACGATATCAAAAAGCGCTTTTAGCTCTGAAAGGCTATTTTCAATGGGCGTGCCGGTCAGCCCCAGCCGCATGGCAGCATTCAACTGACTAATGGCCGCATTAGTCAAGCTCGCCTTATTTTTTGCAATCTGAATTTCATCAAAAATCGCCAATTCAAACTCTATTTGGGACAATTCAGGCAAATCATTGCGCATAACGCCGTATGACGTCAAAATAACATTGTATTTATATTTTTTCAGCGAATCTAACCGGCGATTGGAACCATAATAGAGGATCAAATTCACTTTCTTTTTCAACTCGCCCAATTTCTCATGCCAGTGTGGAATCACTGAAGTCGGACAAATGACGAGAAAGTTCATTTTTTTGCTTTTCGCCATCATCACCGCGTCCAGTAGAGCCAGCGATTGATACGTTTTCCCCAGCCCCATGTCATCGCATAATAAACCGGAAAGTTTATTCTCATAGATGAACCACAGCCAGCGAAAACCGTTAAGCTGATACGGACGCAATTTGTAACGGCACTTTGACAGATCAGGCACGTCCGTCAGCGGCTGAAATTGGCTGAGATTATTCACCGTGTCCCGTAAATTATGACTGGCCTTCACTTTGCTTTTTAATGGCAGATGCGCGTTGAGCTTAATGAAGCCCATCTTATTGATTTTCAAATTATTCCCGCTTTTGTCAGAAATAATTTCTGTATTCCCGGCGCGCTCTTCCAGAAAATTGATCAACCATTTGAATTCCTGATTTTTCAAATCAATCCAGTGATTTTTGCTGATAAAAAATCGCTTGCCACTGCGCAATGCCTGATAAAGATCGTAGAGTGAAATCGTGTCCTGCCCCACGCGATATTTCACAGAAAGGTACAGCCAATCTTCTTTCATTTCATCAACGAAAATATCCACTTGTTTGATTTTGGTAGCAATGACTTGTTTGCGCAGTGAAGGACTCACTTCGATAAATTTATCTGTATCGATATAGCGCTTGTACTCACGGAGAAATTCCATTATTTTTTCATTGGGAATTACCTTTTCTTCCAATCCAAAATAATCAGCGTCAAAATAATCGATGGTCCGCTTGAAAGGGAAAAAACCCTGTTCTGGTAAAAAAAGGAACCTGCCAAACAACACAATCTTTATTTTTTCTTTTTTTGTCAAATAAATTGGTTCTGCATCTCCGGGCAATTGCAACACAGGAATAATTTTCAAATCTGCTTCATCAGTGATTTTCAACGCGTAATTCAGAATGGCTTTTTCTGAATGAATTTTGAGCTCGGCGCTAATTTCCTCATTTTGCATGAGTTTCTGCAAAATCTGCGGCACCTGATTTTTTTTCATCACAAACTGAAAATCATCATCAATGCGAATATTTAGCTGGCCGCTATCAGAGGAAAAATCTACGTGAAAGGGGGCATCGGTATAATTCAAAAACCAATATTTGCTGAAATCAAACCAAAAGCTTTCTTCAAACTTTTGCTGCCATGACATAAAACCGTTTTCATTCATGCGAATTTCGATGGCTGATTTCTCCCCTTCGATAACTTCAAGACTTTCCAATGCGCTATCAGCAGGCAACTCGTCTTCAGCAAATTGATCAAAAAATTGCCATCGGTATTTCTGCACCAACTGACCGGATTTTCTAATGGGGAGCTTGAAACGAAAAATGAGCTCATCGCTGGCATCCGTTCCGCTAACAACAAACTGCTTGCTTTCTCTTTTCACGGCGATGGCTAATTTATCTTTACCGTAAAACTCAAACCCAATTTTCGCCAGGCTGCACCAGAGACTTTTTTCGTACAGCGCGTAGCATGTCCCTTCGACAAAAGCATTTGACTCACCGCAATAAATTAAATGAAGCAACGCCGTCGTATGTTGACAAAGCGTGTACTGGAACCAGACATTGCACGAACACTCGGTTTTCAGGGCAGGACGATCAGCTTGCACAACGACAATAGGCCAATATTCCTGACCGCGGTCGGTAATTTTCGCTGTGTATGAATTCCGAACAAAATCGAAATAATTGTACTGTTTCTCCTTGATGATGCGCTGCGCTGCATTTGCAATGTTGTTCGGAATTTTATTTTTAATCTTTTGCGGTAAATTGCCCATTCAAAAAAATCTCCATTCAATCAAACAATGAAATCTGGCCCTTCCTGTCCTTTCTTTGTCCTGCAATCTTTTCCAAATTCGGATAATACTGCAAAAAATCCGCTGGCAAGGCTTTCTTTTCCCCATCAAATAAATATTGCAGTTGAAAAGCATTGGCGATTCCCTGTCCGCGGAAATGATTATTGAAAATTAAAAAAGTTTTGGGACTCACCTCTATGACGGTCTCAATCTTCTTTCTGATATCTTCCAATTCTTCCAGCGTATAAAGATAGTCGTAGCGGCTGGCAGCATCGGCGTTGCTATCGAACCAGTTTTTTTCATTTCTCCCATGAAAACGAACGTATGCCACCGAACTGGTTGCGTAATCTGTCAGCGGAATGGATGCGCCGATCACCGGCTGGTCAATATTGGCAAAACCAACATTTTCTTCTTTCAAATAATTGAAAAACTCCGGCTCCAGCCATGAATTGTGACGCAACTCTACCACTGGCTCGAAATCCCTGAACAAATCGATAATTCGCCTCAGCCAATCCCAATTGTCAGAAGTTTTCTGGAACGACCACGGGAATTGAATGAGCAAAGCGCCGAGACGATTTTCCTGCTTCAGCAATTCAATCCCGTTTTTCACCAGACGTATTTCCTCATCGCCGGGAAATTGCCCTCGCTCATGAGTAAATCGCTGCCACAATTTCGCTGTAAACAAAAAATCAGGTCGATCACTGACGCGACGCAACCAATTACTCACGACTTTTTCCGTAGGAGGTCTGTAAAATGAACTATTTATTTCAATAGTATTAAAATATTGAGAGAGAAAACTCAACCGATCAAAAGATTTCGGCGATGCTGCAGGATAAACAATTCCTTCCCAATCCTTGTATGACCAACCTGCGGGACCAATATACAATAAATTTCGTTTTTTCATCTGCTCATCAATTACAAAATTTCAAAGGCGCTGCAAAATTACTGCCCATTGGTAACCATCTTCGCCAACGGTGTTGGTTCAAGCAGGCGATATACAGGGAATTCGCCAAACTGCCGCCCCCACTGACTGATGTACAAATAGCGGTCGAAAAAATTCCAGAACACTAACCCGCTGTCACTCGTCGGCTCCAGCAAATAAGCAGCTAAGTTTGCCAGCGGCTGATCCATGCCGACAAAATAGGTGCCTTCGGGAAATTCTACTTCCGATTTCTCATATTCTCCTTGCAAAGTTGTCGGCAAATGTCCCTGAAACATTCTTTTGCTGTGCTCGGCCTTTTTGACGCGAAACGCTTCCACACTTATTTTGACCGATTGGGTTAACTTCTCCACCAAAATTCCGTGCTCTGAAAGCTTTGCAGCGATTTCTTTCAAATACGCTGGGAAAAGATAGCCTTTTGCCAACGGGATCGCTTTTGTGACCGTAAAATCGCCGTAAAACGGCACAGTGTAATCATGGCGCGAATCCAGTTTTTTGGCGCGCTGCCTGCCGCGCTTGTCTTTATAAATCTCAAAATCATAACCACGAATTAAGATCGGTTTCTCAAAAGCAACAGCTTTGAATTCCGTTCCGAATTTTTTGGATGTGTCCGGCGATGTGCCGTAAGCGACTGTTTTCGCATCGGCATCAGCGACCATTCTCACCATCTCTTCAGTATGCTTGTTCGTAAATTCCAAAATTTGCTCGACAAAATGGTAGCACGCTTGAACTCTTGTCTTGAAATCAGCATAAGCATAATTTTCATCCAAAATGGAGAACCGATTTCTCAATCCCCAATAATTCGTTCCGTAATAGGGCTGGTGACCGTAAGTTCCCCAGCCTTTTCCCGGATCTGTGGAATCACGAAAAAAACCATAGGGGATGGACAAAATACCATATTCTTTTTCCAGGACCCGACTAACATGGGGAAAAAGTTTCTCCCTTAAATAAGCGGGCAAACGAGTATCACCATTCGGGTTGTGCGCTGTGGCATAGGTCAAAGGTTCGATATGATAGGAGCCATTCGTTGTATGCAAATCCATCAGCAGCATGGGATCCCAAAAATTCAAAATCTTCTCCACTGCTGCCAGATTTTCCGGTGATTCTAATTTGATGTAATCCCGGTTCAAATCCAAATGCTGTCCATTGTAGCGAACGCCTACACCGCCTTTGGGGCCGTGTTGATTCGTGCGATTCGTTTTGCTAATCTTTTCATTGCCATCGGGATTGTAAATCGGTGTAATGAGCAAAACCTGATTATCCAGCAAATGATGCGACTTCCCCAACAGAATTTCCCGTATCAGCATTAGCACTGCCTCTTTCCCCTCCACTTCACCGGCATGAATATTTGCCTGAATATAGATTGCCGGTTTTCCCAGCCGCCGCAGTTCTTTCGGTGAAGAAGGCACAGGACTTCCCAAAATCACCAGCGGAATCGTTCTTCCTTCCGTGGATTTTGTCAAGGGCAACACGCGAATTTCAGAGCTTTTAGTCTGTAAATTTTTCAAAAAATCGATCACTTCTGCGTAGCGGGTTGTTTCCGTGTAATCAGATTTTTCTGCGCGAGTTAACAGCTCTCCAGCCCAGAGCGCTCCCGACAACCACAAAAAAATAAGAGGAAAAATCGCGAATTTCCAACTTTGTTTCATCATCCCCGAGCTCCTCGTTTAGAGTCACTTATCGCCAAAGGGAAGTGAAAAATTTGCGAAATAATTCACTGCCCCGGGTATTATTTATCAAAATAAAGCTGAACAAAACAGCACACTATTTCCGATTCAATTCTTTGGCAACTTCCTGGACGCGGCGAAAAACGCGCATAAAATTCCCGCCCCATATTTTGCGAATATCGTCTTCAGAATAACCTCGACGTACTAATTCCAACGTGATATTTCCCATTTCTGACACATCATTGCAGTCAGCAAGTCCGCCACCACCATCAAAATCAGTGCCAATACCGACATAATCAATTCCGACCAGTTGAACGACGTGATCTATATGATCAACCAGATCTTTCACAGTCGCTCTTTTTTCAGGATATTTTTCCCGAATGGCATAATATTCTTTGCGCACAATATTCCGCACTGAATCCGACTTGATTTCATCCCACTTGCCGTATTTCTGCCATAATTCCTCCAGCGCTGCTTCCCGCTCCGGATTTGGTTTCGGTTTCTTGACATACCCGCTGAGCAGACACATCTGCAGTACGCCGCCATTTTCAGCCAACGCCTTGATCATGTCGTCGGTCAAGTTTCTCGGGTTATCGCAGAGAGCTCGCGTATCCGAATGTGACGCCATTATCGGTGCTTTGGTAATTTTTATCACATCGTAAAAAGTTTCATCGGAAACATGCGAAATGTCAACAATCATACCCAGTCGATTCATTTCAGCCACAACTTTCTCGCCAAAATCGCTGAGTCCGTGAAATTCCGGGCCTTTGGGATCGGTTGATGAATCGCAAATATCATTATTCCGCGTGTGGCAAAGAGTGATGTAACGGGCGCCCATATCAAAATAGCGCTGCACATAATCAAGATCAGTACCCACGGGATAGCCGTTTTCCATACCGATATAGCATGCCAGCTTTCCCTCTTTTTCCAAGCGATAAGCATCATCCGGGTTAAGCGCTAATTCGATAGTATCGCTGTATTTTTGGCACATTTGCTTGATTGCATTAAAAATATCGTCAGCTTTTTTTCGTACTTCCTGAATGTCCTCTGGTGTTCGGGGGCCCTGCCCAAGAAAAACAGCAAAAAATTCGGCATCAAGCCCGCCCTGTTTCATGCGAGGCAGATCAATTTTTCCCGCCTTGCGTTCTTTTGGATCATGGTAAACGCCAACATCCCAGTTGCCACGCACAAGCCGCATAGGCGTATCACAATGAGTATCAATGGTGAGAATAGATTTGTGAATTTGAGCAGCTTTTTCGCGCACCGCTTTGTCATTGACAGGTATTGCAGCAATGAGAAAAAAGAAGAGTACAGAGAGAGCACAAAAGAGAAGAGCGTGTTTCATGGCTACCTCATTTTAGTTACAGGAACCAACCAATTTTATTAAAGATTTTTTTGAGTACAAAAGTTAAATATAAGATAATTTTTTTTGAATTGCAATAACAATGTCAAAATAATTTCTTCAAAACCAGCCTGAATTGACAGAATTATTTCGATCATTCTTTTCATCCGGTCAAAAAATATTTAGGGAAAAAACGAGATAAAAATCTCTCTTTAAATAAAAACTCCCAAATGCAAGAAAAAAATTTTTTCTGGCTAAATTTTCTTAACGGACTCATCCCGAAAACAACAGACTTTTGGCAATCAATTCTCACGTTAACTGCTTAATAAACAGACAGAAGCAAAAAAATATTAAATTGCTGTTTGAATTCCATTTTTGTAATAAAAACCTTGACAAACGAAATTTAAATTTGTATATTAAAATAATAAGTTGTGAGAAATTATTTATTTTATCAAAAAGTTGCTACATACTCACCGACGAATCATCACCGATTTATTTTTGAGGAAAAGAAAGTAACGAGCATGACAAGGGGGAAAACCGTCGTTTTGATCCGTGGAATTTCACAGGCACCAGGCACCGCTACGGGCAAAAATAAATTTCCCGCCTCCTTTGCTCATCTGTGTAATTTCATAACCATTAAGTGGGAGGTATTAAAATGCGAAGCACCGTAAAGCATTCACCTGTGACCAGCATTAGCTTCCGTGTTATTCTTTCACTCCTGATTGCTATTTTTGTTTTTAGTAGCGGCAAGATTTTTGCTGATCAGCAAGAAAGCTTCAAAATCTACGTCGTAGGTGAAGATCGCTCATTTTCCGGGCAGCAATTACAGGCTGCGGGACATGATGTCACATGGGAAGTAGATGCACTCCAAATCAAATTAGCTGATCTAAGCCAATTTGATCAGGTGTGGTTTGTAGATATTTTTGCAGTCCCCGACGCCACAGGCAGGGCAAATCTGATTAACTTCATCAAATCCGGCGGGAAATTATTTTTTGTAGGAGATTCTTACAAAGAAGAACGCGCTCCCTTGTACAACTGGCGCGATAGTTTGTTCAATGAACTGGGAGCTGGAGGCGTGAGGCAATCTGCTGACGTAAATCCATCCCAAACGGTTTATTACACCAATCCTTTTCACGTCACCAGCTACACGCCAAACACGGTGCATTACATTGAACACGGCGAGGGAAGGAACGGAAGTTTTGATGATATCGGAAACGGCACTGTGATTGTTGGCGCCGGTCTGGATGCAACCGGCACGCCCATCGCCATCGCATTTAATTACGGCGATTTGGAAGAAGCACCGCATTCGCGCGCTGTTATTTATTTAAACAGCAACATGTACACGAATTGGGATCTGTACGTAGAAAATCTGGCAAAATTTTTAGGTTCAAAGGATAAGACGATTTTGCAAGCGCGTTACACGAGCGCTCTTCCCGAGAACCAGGGACATTTGAAAATCGCGCTTCACAATTCGCGCGATGTGTCAGGACTACAATTTAATTTGCTTGACGTTCCGGATGCAATTACGCCGCTGCAGATAACAACAACGGACAGATGTCTGACGTTTTCTGCATCGTGGGAGGACAATCCCGACGGATCGATTTCCATCGTCATTTCCAGTCAACAGGGTGCTGCAATTTTGCCAGGGACAGGTTCCATCGCTGATATTCTCTACGAAGTAAACAGCGGCGTCAAAATGGGGGACAGCAGTGACATCAAATTATCCGATGTACTGATTTCCGATGAATACGATCAGCCGATGCTGACGACATTGCTGAACGGTAAATTTTACTGCGATGTTCTCAAAGGCGACGTGATCATGGACGGCGTTGTTAATATTATTGATCTGGTGAGAATTATCGACATTATACTTGACAGGCCACCGGAACCAACGCAGATTGAAATTGATGCAGCAGATTACAACTGTGACGGGGATGTTAATATTCTCGACGTCGTTGCCATTATCAATATGATTTTAGGTAGGGAACCAGCCGGATTAACAAAAGGACTTTCCCTGAATATACAATCAGATGATGCTGTTCAAGTGAAAAGTGCTGGCATTATTCCATTTTTTCTTTCAAAAGAAAAACCGATCTCCGGCGCACAAATTGAATTACAATTTGATCCCCAAATTGTGAAATTAGGCACCCCTGAGCTGACGAATCGTGCTGACGGGATGACGCTTGTGACAGCGCGGCGGCAAAACAAACTTTCGATTCTCATTTTCGGAATCAACGGAAAATTGATCGCTCCCGGAGATGAAGCAATTTTCAATCTGCCGTTTGCTTTTAAATCTGCCCGTAATACCCAGAATGGTTTTCATGTTGAAAAGATAATTCTCGCAGACGGCAATGCAGGATCGGCAAACTTTTCAGATGCTGAATTAAATTATTTTAATTTGCAACTTTTACCAATAGCTTATCGACTGGAACAGAACTATCCCAATCCGTTCAACATGGACACTGAAATTCAATACCAGTTATCTGAACGCACGGCAGCCAATTTGACCATATTCAATGTGTTAGGGCGAAAGGTTGTTACATTATTCGATGAGGAACAAATTGCTGGTACGCATCGTATTCACTGGGACGGTCGTGATGCAAATGGTCAAATTGTTGGCACAGGAATCTATTTTTACCGATTGCAGACACCGGCATTTACTCAGACGCGCAAAATGACAATTTTAAAATAAAAAGTTATTGCGAAATTAAAAATCTGTTCACATAGTGTTAGAATTCAATTCATCAAAAAAATTGTTTTAAAAAATAAAGGCTATTGATCTTTTCATCTACTGGGGTGGGCAATCAGTTTGAAAATCAATAATTGAGCCGAGAGGGGTCTATGAAAACGAAATCTTTCTTTGTAATGCTGTTCTCTATCTGTCTGATTGCGAACTCTGCGCGGACAGAAGGAGACACGCTTCAGGTGATTGATTCAGCAGGGGAAATCGGCAGCGTTGAAAATATAGTACCAATCAATCTCGTCAATACTCAATTCGTCCGTGGATTGCAGCTAAAACTTTATTTTAATACGAATCTTGAATTTAGCAGTGTTGAAAATACGGTTCGCTCTGAGGGCTTTACCGTTTATCCTGATATCGACAACCTGAATGGCATTTTGCAATTGGTGTTAGTATCATTGGACACTAATCGCATTTTTCCGGGAACAGGGGAAATCTTGAATGTCAAATTTAACGTAAAACCTGATGCAATACCCGGCTATTATCCGCTGAATCTTGCCGATATAGTTGCGTCAAATTCTTATTACGAATCAATTCCCATTTACGGCGTGGACGGACATTTTACTGTTGACGGTGGCGTTATTCCGGTGGAATTGGCTTCGTTTGATGCTCAGTATAGTCGTCTCAATCAAACGGTGCAATTAAAATGGACCACGCTTTCCGAAAAAGATAATTACGGATTTGAAGTGCAACGCGCTGATGGCGATAAAGCATTTGCAAAAATCGGCTTCGTCCCAGGACAGGGAAATTGCAATTCGGAAAAAAATTATTCTTTCATCGATGACAATATCGAAGCGGGAGTGTATCGCTATCGCCTGAAGCAAATTGATGTGAGCGGCACCTGCCAATTTTCACCGACTATCACTGTTCAGACAAATGCGCCGCAGACTTTTTCGCTCGCGCAAAATTATCCAAATCCGTTTTCTCTGGTGCACGATGGCGCACGGACCACTATTCGATTTGAGTTGCCAACAGCTGCCAATATTGAAATCAAAATTTTTGATGTTTTGGGCAGAGAAGTCCGCACATTGATTACCGGAAGCCAGCCGGCTGGTACTCATCGCATCTATTGGAATGGCATGGACAACTATGGACACAAAGTAAGCGCCGGTATCTATTTTTATCAAATGAAAACAGCTAAATTCAATGATATGAAAAAGCTCTTAATTTTGGAGTAAATTAAAAATTAACGCGCCTTTTATCCCAAAAAAATTTATTATTTTCATTTCTTCAGGGAAAATTTCCTTGACATTGATATAAATAAATCGTATTATTGTTCTAACAAAAGCACCCTTTTAAACTTATCCTGAGAGGTAGGTAAAGGGAAACTCGTTGACATTAGAGCCTTCCTGCGTCCAGGGTAAGGCTTTTTTTGTGCCTAAAAATAAAAAAAAAGGTAATCCGATGACGAGAAAAGTAAAAGCAAAGATCATTGATGAAAAGGGTCTGAAACGGACGGTCACCCGGCTGGCGCATGAAATTCTGGAACGAAATCGCGGGATAGAAAAGCTGGCCATAGTCGGTATCCGCACCCGCGGCGTCTTTCTGGCTCAAAGAATCATCAAAGAGATAGAACGCATCGAAGGTAGTACCCTCCCTCTTGGCATTTTGGACATCACCCTTTACCGCGATGACTTCAGGCAAAAATTAAAACAACCGGTTGTTCAGCAGAGCGAAATTCCTTTTGACATTGATGAAAAAAATATTGTTCTCATCGACGACGTATTATACACGGGGAGAACGACCCGCGCTGCATTGGAGGCACTGATGGCTTTTGGCAGGCCGGAACGCATTCAATTAGCAGTGCTGGTTGACCGCGGACATCGGGAACTACCGATTAAACCGGATTACGTGGGGAAAAATATTCCAACTTCCATTGGCGAAGAAATTCAGGTAAAAATGAAAGAAGTGGACGGAGAAGACTGCGTTTTGCTGGTCGAAAGTCCTGAAAATGCAAAAGGTGATGATGAATAAAAAAACTGGTTTTACGAAATTAGTGAAAGAAAGGTTGAAAAATTTAACATGTCATTTGAGAGAAAACACCTATTAGGCTTGGAAGATGTCTCTGCGGAAGAAATTACCCATATTCTGGATACTGCGGAGACATTCAAAGAAATTTTGCAACGCCCCATTCCCAAAGTACCAACCTTGCGCGGAAAAACAATTGTAAATTTATTTTATGAGGCATCCACGCGAACGCGTTTTTCATTTGAATTGGCTGAAAAAAGACTCTCTGCTGACACGCTCAACTTTTCCACTTCTGCATCGGCTGTAAAAAAAGGCGAATCTCTGCGCGACACAGCGCAAAATATCGAAGCAATGAAAGTGGACATGGTCGTCATTCGTCATTCAGCAGCCGGCGCACCTCACTATTTGGCACAATGTATCAAAGGGTCTGTCATTAATGCCGGTGATGGCTGCCATGAACATCCAACGCAAGCGCTGCTGGATATGCTGACGATTCGCGACAACTACAAGGATTTTAAAGGGCTTCGCGTCGCAATCGTGGGCGATATTCTACATTCAAGGGTCGCACGATCCAATATTTACGGATTGACCACCATGGGAGCGGAAGTAGCACTTTGCGCTCCGCAGACTTTGATTCCCTATGAAGCGGAAAAGTGGAATGTCCGACTTTTAAATGATGTGGATGAAGCCATTGGTTTTGCCGACATTGTCATGGCACTACGGATTCAGATGGAAAGACAAACGCAAAACTTTTTCCCAACGTTGCGCGAGTATCACAATTTTTTCGGAATCACAAGAGAAAGGCTGGATCGGGCCAATAAAAAAGTTACTATCATGCATCCGGGACCAATCAACCGCGGCATTGAATTAGACAGCGATCTTGCAGATGATGAACATCATTCTGTTATTTTGAATCAAGTAACTAATGGCGTTGCCATTCGCATGGCAGTCTTGTACCTTCTGAGCGGTGAAACTCAGGAATAAAATTTTGCATTTGACGATTGCTTCATTATGATTTCTTTTGGAAAAATAGTGGAGATTATGAGGTTACGGAACAATCGTTTCCATAAAATTAATTGAATTTTGATATTCCAAAAATTGGGTAAGAAAGCAGATGAAAAAAAAGCTACAAAAAAGCCACGTCATTGGCGAAAAAATGTCCGGGGATAAATTCATTAAATCAAAAAATGTACTGCTTAAAAACGCGACTATTATTGAGAATGGTTATTCTGAAAAAGAAAAATGGGATATTTTTGTTGTCAATGGAAAAATTGACACGATATCGCCTGCCAAAGGATCACAACCATTCAGCGGAACCGTTCTTGATTGTACAGGCAAACTGGTGTTTCCTGGGCTAATCGACATGCATGTACACTTCCGCGAACCAGGCAGAGAAGACGAAGAAACTTTGAAATCAGGCGCGCTTTCGGGAATAGCCGGTGGTTTTACTGCAGGGTGCACCATGCCCAATACCAATCCGGTAACGGACAATCGCGAGATAGTAGAATTCATCCTCGAAGAAATGAAAAACCACCTCTTTTCCGTTTTTCCGATTGCCGCCATCACCAAAGATCAACAAGGCGAAAAATTAGTGGAAATGGCGGAACTGGTTGATGCCGGTGCGGTCGCATTCTCTGACGACGGAAAATCAGTCGCGAATAGCCTGTTGCTCCGGCGCGCGCTGGAATATTCAAAGATGTTCAATGTGCCGATTATCGAACACTGCGAAGACGCCAACCTCGTCGTCGGCGGGGACATGCATGAAGGATTTGTTTCATCAAATCTGGGACTCGGCGGCATGCCTGCAATCGCTGAAGATGTCATTGTAGCGCGGGATCTCATGCTCGCAGAATACACCGGTGGGAAAATCCACATAGCACACATTTCCACCAAGGGCTCCGTAGAATTAGTGCGCCGCGCAAAGGACAAAGGCGTTGACGTCACAGCAGAAGCGACTCCGCACCACTTCACTCTGACGGACGAGGCTGTGCGTTCATTCGATTCCAATTACAAAATGAATCCGCCGCTGCGCAGCGAAGAGCACGTCGAAGCAGTCATTCAGGGGCTGAAAGACGGTACCATCGATGCCATTGTCACTGATCATGCGCCGCATTCAATCGAAGAAAAAGACGCGGAATTTTCTGCTGCTCCGTTCGGTATCACGGGTTTGGAAACAGCACTGGGGCTTATTGCCAGGCAATTAGTGAATCCGGGAATTTTGACGTGGCAGGATATTGTTCAAAAAATGTGCAAAAATCCGTATCAAATTCTGGGAATGGAAGCGCCGCAAATAAAAGTCGGTGAGGTTGCAAATTTATCCGTCATCGACCCCGCTGGTGAGTGGGAAGTTGATAAATTCAAAATGAAATCCCGTTCCCGGAATACACCATTCCACGGCTGGAAATTGCCGGCGCGTGCTGTCGCTGTTTTCAACAATGGTCTTTACTATTTGGTGGATGACTAAAATTTGATGGCGCTACTAATTTTTCTTGGGGAAAAAACTTATGGATCAATTTTCGATTTCCGATCGCTGTGAAAAAATGTCGCCCTTTATTGTTATGGATATTCTCGAACGGGCGCAAGAACTGGAACGCAAGGGCAAGTCAATTATCCATCTGGAAATAGGCGAGCCGGACTTTGACACGCCTGCCAAAATAATCGACGCAGCAAAAGACGCGTTGGACAAAGGCGATACGCACTATACGCACAGTCTGGGGACATTTGCTCTGCGTGAGGCTATTTGTCTCTATTACAAGAAAACTTACAGCGTTGATATTTCCCCTGATCAGGTTATCGTTACTTCAGGCACATCACCAGCATTACTGTTAGCATTATCAGTGCTCACCAACCCGGGTGACAATATCATTCTCTCTAATCCTGGATATGCATGTTACAAAAATTTTATCACTTACCTTAACGCAGAATTAAATTTTGTCAATGTTTATGAAGAAGATGGTTTTCAATATCGGCCGGAAAAAATTCACGAACAAATTGATAACCGCACACGGGCAATTTTGATTAATTCTCCCAGCAATCCCACCGGAAATTTATTGGCAGATGAAAAAATGGCAGAAATCGCCGCCATGAACACGATCATTATTTCCGACGAAATCTACCACGGCCTCACTTATGGGGCGAAAGCGCGATCAATTCTGGAATTTACTTCTCGGGCAATCGTTTTGAACGGATTCTCAAAACTGTTCGCTATGACCGGTTGGCGTTTGGGGTATTTGATCGTTCCGCCCGAATTAGTGCGTCCTGTGCAAAAGATGCAGCAAAATTTGTTCATCTGTGCAAATTCGTTTGTCCAGCATGCGGCGGTGGTTGCTTTGACAGAACAGCACCAGGAAATCGATCACATGGTAAAAATTTACAATGAGCGGCGGCAATTTATGATCCGTCGTCTGCGCGAGATTGGATTTGGTATTACTGTGGAGCCGCGTGGCGCCTTCTACGTTTTTGCCAATGCAAAGAAATTCCGCCAGGATTCCTATAAATTTGCTTTTGAACTATTGGAAAAAACAGGCGTCGCTGTCACGCCAGGAATAGATTTTGGAGACAACGGAGAAGGCTATTTACGATTTTCTTATGCAAATTCAATAGAGAATATTTCCATAGCCATGGATAGATTGGAAAAATATTTATCATAAAACCAATAAAAAGCCCTTCAAGCATCCCCCTCGGAACAAATATTTTTCATTTTTTTCATTTTTTACTTGACTTATTGAAATAAAATTGTTAATTTTTTTTCATGTTTATGGAAGCGCTTTAAAATTAGCGACTCTATTATAATAAAACGATAGGATTAGTTCCTGGATATGTTCTCAATTATCAACAAAAATGTAGCATCGATTAATTTTCGCGTGAAACGTTGGAACTTACTGATAAATCACAATCAGGCGTGGAATGTGCTTTTACATAAAATCTACAGCTATCTTATATCAAAAATGATGACTCTCCAAATGCGAATGTAATTTAAGCGTAACATTCGCATTTTATATTTTATGACTATTTCAATGGGTTCATTCAATAAATAAAAAATCGGAAAGGAGGCGATAAGCGAGAGACAAAAATTTAATAGTTAACGAGTTAAACTGGAACAATCACCCTAATTCTTTTCATTAACCTATCAGGAGGACACTTTATGAAAAAACTACTCATTCTTGCGCTTGTGCTCATGCTTCCGTTGGCTGTATTTGCTCAGCGAGGCACAATCACCGGTAAAGTAACTGATGCCAATACCGGTGATGCACTCGTAGGAGCAAATGTAGTCATCAAAGGCACCACGATCGGAAGCGCTGCCGGCATTGACGGCACGTATAAGATCACCAAAGTGCCTGCCGGAACCTATACCTTACGCGCTTCTTTTATCGGCTACAAAATGGCTGAAAAACAAGTGCAGGTTACTTCCGGACAAACAGTGGAAGTCAATTTTGCTCTCGGTGAAGATGTTATTTACGGACAAGCGATTAGCATCATAGCCGACCGCGCGAAAGAACGCGAGACACCGGTTGCTTTTACCGATATCCGCAAAGTGGACATGGTGCAGCGTCTCGGTTCTCAGGACATTCCGATGATCTTGAACACCACGCCGAGCGTCTATGCAACTCAGCAAGGTGGTGGCGCTGGTGATGCCAGAATCAACGTGCGTGGTTTCAGCCAAAGAAACGTTGCCATTATGATCAATGGTGTTCCGGTCAATGACATGGAAAATGGCTGGGTTTACTGGTCTAACTGGGACGGCGTGGCTGACGCTACTTCATCAATTCAGATCCAGCGTGGTCTGAGCGCCGTTAATTTGGCGACTCCGTCAATTGGTGGAACCATGAACATCATCACCGATCCCACAAGCATGGAAAAAGGCATTACGTTACGCCAGGAAGTCGGTACTGCCGGATTTTTGAAAACAACCTTTACAGCAAACAGCGGTTTGATTGCTGATAAATTTGCTTTCAATGGATTAATCGTCCGCAAAACTGGCGACGGCTTTATTGATAAAACCTGGACAGACGCCTGGGCTTACTATTTCGGAGCAACCTGGAATGTGAACGCCAACAACCGTTTGGAATTGTACGCATTAGGTGCACCCCAGCGTCATGGTCAGAACCTGTACAAACAAAACATCGCTGTTTACAGCCATGATTTTGCCAAAAACTTGAGTGATTACGATCAGGCTGCTTTTGAAAAATTTCAAGAAAGAGGCAGAACCTTTAACCAGAACTGGGCTCCGGTAAGTCCATCTTACAAAGGCCAGCAAAACTGGAACGAAGCGAACCATGATCGTTACGATCCCAATTTTATCAACGAAAGAGAAAATTTCTTCCACAAACCGCAGGTCAACTTAAACTGGTTCAGCAAATTTAACGACAAAATGACTCTGTACACCGTGCTGTACTATTCAGGCGGACATGGCGGCGGAACAGGAACCTACGGCAAAGTTTACACTAAAGATGCCAACGGCGAATTGGGCGATGATGACTATAAATTCTACTATGGTCCTTCTCCCTGGGTCCGCGATTGGGATGCAACAATTGCCATGAACTCCGGGCCTGCTGGAGATTACTATGTTGATAAATCGAAATTAACCAAAGAAGACGGTCAGTCTTTAGGTATTTTGCGCAACAGCCGCAACAACCAGTGGACCATCGGTGCCATCTCCAAATTGAATTACAAATTTAGTGACAATTTGAAGAGCGTCTTTGGCGTTGACTGGAGAACAGCGGAAATCGAGCATTATCGTGAAGTCCGGGATTTGCTTGGCGGCGAATTTTACATTAAGACTCGCGATGAGTTTAACCCCAATGCAAAAGTTGGATTGGGTGACAAAATTGCTTATAACTTCACCAACACCGTTGATTGGTTTGGTTTCTTTGGCCAGGCAGAATACAGCACTGCCCGCGTGACTGCCTATGGTACAGCCGGCTATTCAACGATCAAATACACCCATACCAACCATTTCAAGAAAGAAGAAGGCACAGAGAATGAGCTCTATTTGAAATCCGACGTTATCGGCGGTTATCAGGTTAAAGGTGGTGCCAGCTATCGCATTACCTCCGCAATGAACGTTTATGGAAACATGGGTTATGTCTCCAAAGTGCCGATTTTCGATCAAGTTATTGATGACTACACTTCTACAGTGGCAACTGATCCTAAAAACGAAAAATTTGTATCAGTTGAAGGTGGTTTGAACTGGGTCGGTTTGGGCAACAAATTGTCCACCAAGATGAATTTCTATTATACGACCTGGAAAGACCGCTCGGTAACCAGAGGCGTTCGCGATCAGGACGGAAATGAAGCCATTCTGTTTATTTCTGGCTTGAATGCTTTGCATCAGGGTGTAGAATTTGAAGCAGCATACAAACCGATGGAACTGTTCCGTCTGGATATGGCTGCCAGTATTGGTAACTGGAAATATTTGGATGACGTTGATGTACTGTACAAAGATTACAGTAATCCAGATAATCCTGACAAAAGATACCAACTCTACATCAAAGACTTGAAAGTCGGCGATGCTCCACAGACACAGTTTGCTCTCGCGGGTTCTGTTTACCCGATGCCTGGTCTGACAGGACAGCTTGTCTTCCGTTATTACCAGAATCACTTCGCAAATTTCGATCCGACCAGCAGAACTGATGCGGATGACGACGGTCAGAGTTGGGAAATTCCGTCAGCTTACGTGATGGACTTCCATGCAGCTTATGATCTTCCGTTTAGCCTGAGCGGCATCAAATTCCAGTTGTTTGCTCATGTATTCAATATTTTGGATCAAGAATACATCCAGGATGCTGTTGACAACAGCAGTTACAATGCCTGGGGCGGCGACGATGACAAACATGATTCCGACAGCGCAGAAGTTTTCTTCGGCCTGCCGAGAACATTCAATGTCGGGCTGCAATTGTACTATTAGTAATAAACTTATTCAGCTTCTTTAGCAGAAAAGCCCTCCTAATTTCAGGGAGGGCTTTTCTTTTATCACCCAGGAGAACATTAAAAATGAGATGTAAAAATCAGTTTTTCAGGACAAAATTCATTTGGCTTATTCTTTTCATTTTCACCCATTTTCATTCTGTCCTGGCAAATCAAAATGCTTTACAAAAACCCTATCTCATTCTTATTTCTTTTGACGGTTTCCGTTGGGATTACGTTCAACGAAATATTACCCCAAATCTTAATTTCATGGCGAAACATGGCGTTTCGGCACTTTCGCTGGAGCCAGTTTTTCCATCGAAGACTTTTCCCAATCATCTTTCCATTATCACTGGCATGTATCCGATTCATCACGGAATCATTCATAACGATTTTATCGATCCGTTCTCGGGCAGTCGTTATAAACTCAGCGACAAAAAAATGGTGCGTGACGCTTATTGGTATCAGGGAGAAGCTTTTTGGGAAACAGCAGAGAGGCAAGGGATCACCACTGCCAGTTATTTTTGGCCCGGGTCCGAGCTGACGCTTGAGTATCGGCGTCCTACCTATTTTGAATTTTACGATGGAAAGCGCAGGTATGAAGACCGAGTGAACGGAGTCATTGATTGGCTGAAACTACCAGAGGAAGAAAGACCTCATTTCATCACTCTTTATTTTGAAGCGACAGACAATGAAGGACATCGCCACGGTCCCGACTCGCCGGAAATAAACAAAGCCATTCAAAAACTGGATACGACACTTGGCTTACTATTTCAAAAGCTGAAAGAGATTCATGTTTTTGAAAAAACAAATATCATCGTCCTGTCCGACCATGGCATGACTGCCACAGCAGGAAACAAGATCATTAACATGAAAGATCTCATCAAAAATTATGACTACAGCACGCAGGGGACTGGCCCCGTCATGATGATCGATGCCAACAAAGAAAATGCGGCACAAATTTACAAACAGTTAAAATCACAGCAAGAGCATTTCCGCGTTTTCCGGCGTGAAGAGATGCCTGAATATTTTCACTTTTCCCGCCATCCGTTCATCTCGCCTATTATTTTAGTTGCTGATCCCGGTTGGACGCTGGTAAATCGTACGCTGGAAAAAATCGGCTATCGACTGTTGTCCAAAGGCAACCACGGCTACGATAATCACTTTCTTGATATGCATGGCATATTTTTCGCCATGGGCCCGGCTTTCAAAGAAAATTACCAAACAGGAACACTGCGGAATATCGACATCTATCCGTTATTGTGCAAAATATTTGG
>NATN01000109.1 GCA_002085355.1 Candidatus Zhuqueibacterota bacterium 4484_87
CAACCATCTGCCCGTTGCTGAGTTCAACAACGAGAAAACGTTTGGCATGTTCTGATAGCTCGTCCAGTTTCTTGAAAGGATAAGGATATAATGTGATAGGCCGCAAAAGTCCGACTTTCTTTCCTTCGGCGCGAAGAGTTTCCACGACATTCTGCAGCATGCGAGATACAATACCATAGCCAACGAGCACCAATTCAGCGTCATCGGTATGCAGCTCTTCAAAACGCGTCTCTTTCTCCGCTACTTCCTGATATTTTTTCATCAGATTTCGGTTGTGCTGTTCCAACAATTCCGTGTTCATCAGGATTGAAGTGACCAAATTTTTCCGCGTTTTATTGTCGCTGTACAGAGCCCATTCTTTATAAGGAACTTTTTTCCGCGTCGTTGGAAATTCTACAGGTTCCATCATCTGACCGATGTACGCATCCGTGAGCACAACGACCGGATTGCGATATTGATCCGCCAGGTCAAAAGCAAGCATAGTTAAATCACACATTTCCTGTGCGGAATTTGGCGCCAGCACGATATTCCGATAATTTCCGTGCCCGCCTCCTTTGACCATTTGATTATAGTCCCCTTGCTCAGGCCAAATATTTCCCAGACCGGGGCCCGCGCGCATCACGTCAATGATAACGCACGGCAATTCAGCGCCAGCAATGTAAGAAATACCTTCCTGCTTCAGGCTCAATCCGGGTCCCGAAGAAGCTGTCATTACTCTTTTTCCTGCGCTGGCAGCACCATAAACCATATTAATCGCTGCTACTTCGCTTTCCGCTTGCACAAATGTGCCTCCCATTAAGGGGAAATAATTTGCAGCCGCTTCGGCAATTTCACTGGCAGGCGTAATCGGATAGCCAAAATATAAACTGCACCCCGCCAACAAAGCGCCTTTGACAACTGCCTCATTACCTTTTATTAATTGTTTAGGCATAACTATTCTCCCTTTGCTTTTTTGTAAACAATTATCGCTCCTGGTTCCGGACAGGCGTAAAAGCAAATTGTACAGCCGGTACATCCCTCTCCTGTATATCGAGCGTAATTATATCCCATTTGATTAAATTTACCGGAAAATTCAATCACGTTTTTGGGACAATGTTCTATGCAAAGCCCGCATCCTTTGCAAAGTTCACTTACAACCTTAATCGCCGGTAGCGTCATATCAACTTCAACAATCTCGCTTGCCATGAACGCCTCCTTAATAATATTTAATATTTTAACTAAATTTTAGAATCTTGTTCTGCAAAATGCTAAATTTACCTTATTTGATAATTCATTTAGAGAAAATATTATAACAAATTTTTTCCTGTTTTGCAAGGATTTTTTCCTGTTTTTAAGAAAAAGTTCCTCCTTACTCATGCATTATTGGAAAATCAGCTACCTCGCCATACTAAAAAAAATCATTTTTGTAAGTTTTCCCTTGACTCATTAGATTTTTTTCATTAATTTAAAGACTCTGAAATCTCCATTTGTTCCTTTCGAAAATATCTAAAAAACAACTATTGGTTCTTCGAGCCAATCTACTCGTTTTTGATTGTGCAAAGAGGCGTTTATGAAAAGAGCCATCAAATTACGAATTGCATTTTTATTTATTCTCTTTCTCAATTCGTTTCTTCTGAGCAAAGA
The DNA here is from genome assembly GCA_002085355.1 of Candidatus Zhuqueibacterota bacterium 4484_87. Taxonomy (GTDB): domain Bacteria; phylum Zhuqueibacterota; class Zhuqueibacteria; order Thermofontimicrobiales; family Thermofontimicrobiaceae; genus 4484-87. The sequence goes on from NATN01000109.1 coordinate 1,624, forward strand.
TAAATCAATTTTTGAACAACGCCGCCAAAATATTCTTAATAGCATGCCCCGGAACAGCCTGCTCATTTTAGCATCTACGCCAGAATGTTACCGTTTTGGATTTAGTTTTCATCAAGACAGCGATCTTTTCTATCTCACCGGAGAGCTGAGAGACGGCGTCGCCCTAATTTTATCCTCATCCCCTATCGAATTAGTCAATAGTGCGCTCGCTGCCAAGAGTTTTCTGGTTTTCACACACCATCCCCAAGAGGGAAATAACAATGAATACAACCAGCCTTTGACAAATAAAGACAATGGCGAAGTGGCTATTTCCTTGCGAAAATTCAGAAAAATTCTCAACAAGATTGATAAGCTTGATGTCCTTTTTACAAACTTAAAATCCAAAAAGAAAAAATTCTCCTCTATCTTTTGGGGAAACAGACTGAATAAACTTGTTGGACAATTCCCGGACGTAAAAATCAAAGCAGCCGAAGAACTCACAACTCCATTCCGACGAGTAAAATCCCAAGATGAAATTGAGCTGATGCAAAATGCGATTGACGTCACGATTGAGGCACAAAAAGAAGCCATGCGCAGTATGAAGCCGGGTGTATTTGAGCATCAAATCGAAGCAGTCATCGAATTTGTGTTCAAATACAACGGCTGCGAACATCTCGCATTTCCGTCTATCGTTGGAGCGGGCCCCAACAGCCTGAATCTTCATTATAACGAAGGTGAAAGAAAAATCGCCAGCGGAGACATGGTTGTGATTGATGTCGGTTGCGAATATCAGCATTATTGCGCCGATATCACGCGGACTATTCCCGCATCGGGCAAATTTACATCAGCCCAGAAAAAAGTGTACAATGCCGTTCTGGAAGCAAACAAAGCTGTCATTGATGCACTAAAGCCGGGCATGACCTTCGCGGACATGGATGAAATTGTCAAAACTGTTTTCCTAAAATATGGTTTCGAGAAATTCATTCGCCATAGTTGTTCCCACAGGTTAGGCCTCGATGTCCACGATGTCGGCAGCAGAAATGCTCCGTTCAAACCGGGATGCGTTGTTACGGTGGAACCCGGTATTTACATTCCGGAAAACAGCGATTTGCCCAAAGAATATTGGGACATCGGCGTGAGAATCGAAGACGACGTGTTAATTACGGAAAATGGACATCAATTGTTATCTGAAAAACTCACAAAGACAATAGAAGGCATTGAGCAATTGATGGCAGAAACGGGCATGATTGACAAAATTCAAAAATGAAAAACAACTGAAACCAGATCAACACAGGCAATAACCAATAATCAGGAAATACACCACATGACAAAAGACCCCAAATTAGAAAAACTCTTTCAATTAAAAAAAGAAGCCAAATTGGGCGGCGGGCAACATCGCATCGAGGCGCAGCACAAGAAAGGCAAACTCACCGCTAGTGAAAGAATTGAGCTTTTGCTCGATAGAGATTCGTTTGTGGAAATGGACATGTTTGTCAAACATCGCTGCACCGATTTCGGGCTGGAAAAGGAAACTTATCTCGGCGATGGTGTAATCACTGGCTACGGACGAATTGACGGACGGCTCGTCTTTATTTTTTCCCAGGATTTCACAGTTTTTGGCGGTTCTCTTTCCGAAAGCTACGCAAAAAAAATCTGCAAAATCATGGATTTAGCCATGAAAGTCGGGGCACCGGTCATAGGTATTAATGACTCCGGCGGTGCACGCATTCAGGAAGGCGTGGACAGTCTCGGCGGATACGCGGAAATTTTTCTCCGCAACACACTCGCGTCTGGTGTGATTCCGCAAATCAGCATCGTCGCCGGCCCATGTGCGGGAGGAGCTGTCTATTCACCGGCTATTACGGATTTTATTTTTATGGTAAAAAATACGTCTTACATGTTCGTCACCGGGCCGAACGTGGTAAAGACAGTTACTCACGAAAATGTCAGTTTCGAAGAATTGGGCGGCGCGATTACGCACAGCAGCAAAAGCGGCGTCTCGCATTTTGCCTGCGAAAATGAAATTGCTGCCTTTGAAGCCGTGAGGAAGCTTTTAAGTTATGTACCTCTGAACAATGTCGATGATCCACCTTTTGTGGAAACAAACGACCCGGTTGATAGAAGCGACGAACGATTGAACACCATCGTCCCGGATAACCCAAATAAGCCGTACGACATGAGAGATATCATCCGCCTTGTTGTTGATGACGGGGAATTTCTTGAAGTTCAACCTGATTGGGCACAAAATATCATCATTGGATTTGCCCGGCTGGGCGGCTATTCAGTTGGTATCGTCGGCAACCAGCCCATGGTGCTGGCAGGCGTGCTGGATATTGACTCTTCAAGCAAAGCAGCAAGATTTGTTCGTTTCTGCGATGCATTCAATATTCCGATTATCACTTTTGTGGATGTGCCGGGATTTTTGCCCGGAACTGCACAAGAATTCGGCGGGATCATTAAACACGGCGCCAAATTACTCTACGCTTTTTGCGAAGCGACTGTTCCCAAAATTACAGTAATCACTCGCAAAGCCTACGGAGGCGCCTATGATGTTATGAGCAGTAAGCACATTCGCGGCGATGTAAATTTAGCCTGGCCCTCTGCAGAATTGGCGGTCATGGGGCCCAAAGGTGCTGTGGAAATCATTTTTAAAAAAGAGATCTCTGCTGCGGATGATCCGGAAAAAGCCCTGGAAGAAAAATTATCTGAGTTCATTACAGAATTTGCCAATCCTTACAAAGCAGCGGAACGCGGCTATATTGACGATGTGATAGAGCCGAAATTCACCAGACAAAATCTGATTCAGGCGCTCCAGATGCTGGAGACAAAAACAGATACCAATCCGAGAAAAAAGCACGGCAATATTCCGTTGTAGCCGGAGAACGTTGCAATCTAAAATTTCATAAATTGAGAGACATTATGAAAGCTTTTATTGCATTCGTAAGTTTAAATTTATCTCTTTTGCTTTTTTCTTCGTCCGTTGCCAGCGCCCAAAGTAACTATTGGCAGATGACGCTCTGCTCCGGGAAAAAAATAATTCATTTTTCTTTTGGAAATTTGTCTAAAGATTCTCTTTCTCTCATTTTTGCAGAGACAAGAGTAAAAGTACCAATCGACTCCATAAAAGAGATCAGGCGTGTCAGAAAATCTCACGTTCTCCTGGGGATGGGTATTGGATCTATCACAGGGATTCTTTTAGGCGCTATCTTGGTTCCCAAACAGGATTCAGATAAACCTACTCACGAAAATCCATTAGAAGAAGAATTGGATGATATTGGCAGGGGGTTCACTGTTCTTGGTGCGCTCGCATTAGGTACCATACTCGGAGTAATAACCGGTGCTATTGTAGGAGCATCAATGGGCGAAGATGAAGTACATGATTTTTCTGGAAAGACCCTATCAAGTAAAAGAGGCGACATTGAGCTCATAATAAAAAGAGAGAAATTCCACCAAAACAAGGATAAGACAAAATAGCTATGATCAAAAAAATTCTAATCGCCAATCGCGGCGAAATTGCCGTGCGCATCATGCGGACGTGCCGCGAGATGGGAATACACAGCGTTGCCGTTTACTCTGAAGCAGACCAAACAGCGCGACATGTTGTCTATGCTGACGAAGCCTACCTGCTTGGTCCCGCACCTGCCAACGAAAGCTATCTTGTTATTGACAAAATTATTGAGATCGCAAAAAAAAGCGGCGCAGATGCTATTCATCCGGGCTACGGCTTTTTGGCAGAAAATCCGATTTTTGCTCAACGTGTAGAAGAAAATGGTCTTATTTTCATTGGGCCAAAACCGAAAACAATCGCTCTGTTAGGTGACAAAATGGCGGCACGGCAAATCATGGAAAAAGCAAACGTGCCCATCGTTCCCGGCATGAAGGAGCCGATCTCGTCAACGCAAGAAGCGTTGCAATTCGCCCAAGAAGTTGGTTTCCCTATCCTTTTAAAAGCAGCGGCTGGCGGAGGCGGAAAAGGTATGCGCGTCGTTCGCCAAGAGTCTGAAATAGAAGAAATGTTTCTCCGCGCTCAATCGGAAGCTCAGTCTGCATTCGGCGACAAAAGAATTTATCTGGAAAAATATCTGGAAAAACCACGGCACATTGAGATTCAGATTTTGGCAGACAGGTACGGCAATGTCATTCATCTCGGCGAACGGGAGTGTTCCATTCAACGACGCCATCAGAAAGTCATCGAAGAATCACCCTCGCCAATTGTGGACGAGGCACTGCGCAATAAAATGGGACAAACCGCAGTTACCGCGGCAAAAGCATCTGGTTACGTTAACGCCGGTACAGTAGAATTTTTGCTGGATCAAGACAATAATTTTTACTTTTTGGAAGTGAACACCCGCCTGCAAGTGGAGCATCCGGTCACTGAATTGATCACAGGACTGGACCTGGTACGGGAACAAATCCTCATCGCAGCGGGTGAAAAGTTATCGTTGGGGCAGGAAGATATTCAATTTCACGGGCACGCGATTGAATGCCGCATTTATGCTGAAGATCCCGACAATGAATTTATGCCTTCCGTGGGGACAATTTTCAACTATCGCGAACCAGGCGGCCCAGGCGTACGGGTTGATTCCGGCTTTAGCCGCGGTGATACTGTGCCGATATACTACGACCCCATCATCGCGAAACTGATTACCTGGGGGCAAAACAGAGACCAGGCGATCAGCCGCATGAAACGCGCTCTGGATGAATATGTGATTCACGGAATTCAGACGATTATTCCGTTCCATCGTCGACTTTTTGAGTTAAAGGACTTTGTCACGGGCAATCTTTCTACTCATTTCATCCAGGAGCATTTTGATCAAAGCAATGAACTCGAGCGATTTTCCGAAGAAGAATTACAAGCATTAGCAGCTCTGGTTTGCGCTGTGGATTATTCCGAGAAAAAGCGAGCCAGCGGTTTCATATCACAAAAACCGATACAAAACTGGAAAATGATCCAGAGATATTGTCAATTAATAAACCGATAGTGTAGCACATTATTCAGAAGGGATTCTATGAAAAAAAGAATGATCTCTTTTTTACTGCTGATCCCTGTGCTGTTCTCATCTAACGACCTCTGGGGACAAATTCCCGCGCTTTTGCAGGGCGAGAAGATTCGTGTGACATCTAATCGATATTTTTATTCGCCAATAATCGCCAACTTTGAGAAATCAACGTCAGACTCTTTGTTCTTTTCAATGAATACAAAAAAATTCGCTATCCCAATCAGCGAAATTCAAAAAATTGAAACTTCGTTCAAGAAGAGAAATACTACCAAAGGGATCATCATTGGGGCAATTCCAGCGGCTGTCCTGCTGGGAGCATATTTCTATCATGAAGAACAAAATGCTAAAGGATTCGAGCAAGTAGGCCAGCCAGGTTTGGCCGGTGGGATCCTTCTCGGACTTCCAGCAGGCGGTGCACTCGGTGGTTTAATCGGAAACGCAATAGTATCAGATCACTGGAAAGAAATTTATCCTCATGAAGAAAATTTTTTCATAACTCCTCTCAGTTATAAATCGCCGATATTGGCATTTACTATGTCAGCACTGATTCCCGGATTAGGACAATTTTACAATGGGGACATCAAAAAAGGAATTATTCAGGAAGCCTTGTTTTTGAGCGGCATTCTCATCATGCTAAAAAGCTCTGACTCCAATGAACAGGTGCGTTTTTCAGGCTTTGCGATCAGTTTTAGTGCCAGTTTATGGTCGATGATAGACGCGCCGCGATCAGCTATTCGGAAAAATAAACAACTGCAAAAAAATAATTTCGGGCATCTATTTCAATTTGAAAATGACGAAGGAATTTTCGGTTTAGATATGAATTTTTCTAAAAACAGGCTCAGCACGAGTCTCACGTACCATTTTTAGATTCGCCTATCTTTGCCAATAGATTTTTTTTCGGGAACATTTTTCACCTCTTGCGCAAGTTCAAAACATTCGCAAGTGAAAGCTATGATTACCCAAACTAACTCGAGGACGAAAAAGCATTATGAATTACATCTCACGAATTGGAAATCGAAACTACCGCATCACTCTCTCTGAAAACAGCTCTGGTGAAATCTTTGCTGAAATCAACGGTAAAAAGTTGCCCATCACCATCCAGCGGAAAAATGGCGACGGCATTTGTCTTGCGGAAATCGGAAATCAAATTTTTGAAATAGATATGACAAAAAACGGGACTGATTACCTTTTGCATTATAAAGGTGAAATCACTCGCGTCTCTGTGGAAGATGAGGACGCTGCGTTGAATGAATTGATGCGGATTAAAGGCATAGGTGAGAAGGGGGCGAGGAAAATAGTTGCATTAGTGAAGGACGAG
>NATN01000110.1 GCA_002085355.1 Candidatus Zhuqueibacterota bacterium 4484_87
GGCTGCTTCAGGAGATAATTTCTCATTTTCAATTGAAATCCATTGAAGAGATTATTCCGTTGATTTATCAAAATAAAATTGACCGCGTGAAAATAGCAGATTTGGCGCCGCTCGTCTTTCGCGTGGCGCAGCAGGGCGATGTCATTGCCAATGACATTATCAAAACAACTGGCAAGGAATTAGGAACATTAGCGCGCGCAGTGGCAGTAAAACTTGGCTTTACCGGCGAAGAAGTAAATGTAGCCCTTATTGGCAGTATTTTTAAGCAACGTGAACATTTGATAAACAATATTTCCAAGGAATTATATGAGATTTCCTGGAATGTTTCAGTCACAGATCCCATGTTTCAACCGGCATTCGGCGCAGCTCTATTGGGGATGCAGCGTGTAAATATTGAAATAAATGAAATGTTGTTAGAAAATTTGAAAAGATCCATCGATACATATATTGATCATGAATCCAATGCCTCCGATTAAACGGCTGCTCAAGCGAAAGCAAACAATTTTCGCTGTCGGCTTGATGTCCGGTACTTCGTTGGATGGTGTTGACGCGGCTCTTGTGAAAATCGATGGCTATGGTTTGCAGACGCGCATCCGTTTAATTGCATTTGATACTTTTGCTTATCCTGAAGCACTCAAAAAAAAATTATTGGTAATTTCACATCCCGGGAACGGGAGTGTGGATGATATTTGCCGGCTCAATGCGGTTGTCGGCGAATATTTTTTGGACGCTGTTTATAAAATTTGTCAGAAAAGCAACATTGATATTACCGACATTGATCTTGTCGGTACTCACGGGCAGACTGTGCACCACTTACCGGACGCGGAACAAGTGTTTGGCAAGACGATCCGTTCCACTCTTCAAATAGGAGATCCGGCGATAATTTCTGCACGCACGGGAATTGTCACAGTAGGGTTATTCAGAAATTCTGATTTAGCTCTTGGCGGGCAAGGTGCTCCGTTAGTGCCTTATTTTGATTATCTGTTTTTTCGTTCACGGACGAAAAATCGCATCGCGTTGAACATCGGCGGCATTGCGAACATTACTGTTTTGCCCAAAAATTGCAAAGCAGAAGATGTCGTTGCTTTTGATACGGGGCCCGGCAATATGCTTGTTGACGGTTTAATGCGCCGCTTGTTTAATCAGGAATTTGATCGAAATGGTGAAATAGCAGCAGCAGGGAATGTTTCCAAAAAATTATTGGAAGAATTATTAGCGCACCCGTATTTTAAGAAGCAACCGCCAAAATCCACGGGACGGGAAGAATTCGGAGAAGCGTTCATTGAAGATATTTTATCCCTTTCTGATAAAGAAAAAATTCAGGTTAAAGATATCGTTGCCACTGTCGCAGAGTTGACAGTACAGAGCATTAAAAAGTCTGCAGAATTGGTTGTCGATTCTGTCGATGTGATTGACGAGCTCATAGTTGGCGGCGGCGGCGTTTATAACGATTTTTTTATGAGACGGTTGAAAGAACTATTCTTCAACGCTCAGGTCATATCATCAGACGTGCTGGGAATTTCCTCTGACGCTAAAGAAGCTGTTTGTTTTGCTGTTTTGGCCAATGAAACGATACACGGCATCCCGGCCGTTTTGCCGTCAGTCACAGGCGCAGAACGGGGCGCAATTTTGGGTGCCATCTTTTTGGGGTAATCGCTAAACAGACGAAAGAATTTACCGGATCGAGCTATTGGAAAAAAAGCAAAAGACAGTAGCGCCATATTCGAAATTGTCGTTAATCTATGACGAAGTAATGGCTCATGTCGATTATGAATTATGGGCAAAATACGCCGAGAAAATTTTGAACAGGCATGGCGCACGTCCGCAGAGCTATTTGGATGTTTCGTGCGGAACAGGAAGTTTTTTGCTTTCTTTATATAAAAAGGGAAAAATTTATTTTGGTTGTGACTATTCTCTGCCCATGTTGCTATTCGCAAAAAAGAAGAGCTATGACAAAGCCATTCATTTTTTTCGGGCAGACATGTCTTCGTTTGTCGTAAAGCAAGAAATGGACGTAATTTTTTGCCTGTATGACAGCATTAATTATTTGAGTAATTTTGGATTGTGGAAAAAATTTTTTCACAGCGTTTATAGCGCCTTGCGGCCCAATGGGTTATTTGTTTTTGATGTTTGCACAGAATTGAATTCTGTTATATATTTTGATAATGTTGTCGATCAGGGCAGAGGTTCTGGTTACAGCTATGTGCGGGAGAGTTTTTTTGACAGAAATAAGCGCGTGCATCATAATAAATTTTTTATTGACTTAATAGATGAACCACTCATTTATGTAGAAGATCATCAGCAGACTATTTTTCGCGTCAGTGAAGTCGTTGCATTGATTGAGGATTCTCCGTTTACGTTGCTGGGAGTTTATGATGGATTTTCATTTATGCCCGGCAGCGAGGAGTCATTGCGCGTTCATTTTGTTTTGAGAAAGCCAGAAAATGATTGAAATATCCAATGTGAGGGCAAAGTATCCGGGCGGCGAAGGATTGGACATGATCAACCTGTCCGTTAAACCGGGTGAATTTGTCTATTTGATAGGTCCTTCCGGAGCCGGGAAAAGCAGCGTTTTAAAATTGATTTATATGGACATTTTTCCCCAGTCCGGGTACGTCAAAGTGGACGGATACAATTCTTTGACGATTAAAAAGCGGCAAATTCCCTACCTGCGCCGGCGATTGGGAATTATTTTTCAGGACTTTAAACTTTTAACGGACAGAACGGTTTACGATAATGTCGCCTTTTCGCTCCATGTCACTAATACCCGGCGTCAGGAGATCAAGCGGCGCGTATTGCGCGTGTTAGCGGAAGTGGGGTTGAGCCATTTGAGATCGAAGATGTCGTTCGAGCTTTCCGGCGGCGAGCAACAGCGCGTAGCAATCGCCAGGGCGCTTGTTAATGAGCCGATTATCCTGCTGGCAGATGAAATTACCGGAAATTTGGATCCTGCGTCGGAAGAAGAAATCGTTGATCTTTTGGAAAAAATTAATGCCAAGGGGACCGCAATTTTAATGGCGACGCATGATGACCGGCTTGTTCGCGGGCGGAACCGAAAAATAGTGAAAATCATAAAAGGAAGAACCCTGTAATTGTTTAGCGGAATTATATATTCGATTGCAGAAGGATTGCGAGGACTTAGGCGAGCTCGTTTTTCCACGACTGTCTCGGTTTTTACAATTTTTCTATCACTGATAATCATCGCATTTTTTTTGATTGTCATTTTTAATGTGCGATTCATTGTGCTCCAGATTCAGTCGCGAATGGAATTAGAAGCATTTATTGATGCCTCTTTTTCTGAGGAACAAATTGAAATTTTAAAAAGTCAAATAGAAGATTTGCAAGGAATTGAACAAGTAAACTATATTTCCAAAGAAAAAGCAGCAGAGATTTTTCGTGAGCAAGTAGGCCATGATATTTTTGAAATATTAGATGAGAATCCACTTCCGGCATCTTTTCAAATTCGCCTGAAGCCGGAATACCGTTCCGCGGCACTGGCAAAGCAAGTGTTTGAAAATATTTTATCTCTTGATGGGATTGATGAAATCATTTACCGTCATGATTTACTGGTGTTATTAGAAAAATACATGCACATTTTTATGCTTATTATTGCTTCGTTAGGTGGGCTTTTGGCGCTGAGTTCGATTATTCTCGTTTCAAACACCATAAAGTTGGTGATTTTTTCAAGGCGGAAGATTATCGAAATTATGAAGCTGGTAGGCGCTACGCGTGGGTTTATTCGTCGGCCTTACATCGTGGAAGGAATTTTCCAGGGCTTCTTCGGTGGTGGACTGGCAGCTCTTTTTGTCTATTTTGTATTAAAAATTGTGAATATTGAAATTCCTGATCTGATTTTAATAGACCAGCGTATTTATTGGGTGCTTGTTTTATTGGGCATAATTTTCGGATTTATGGGCAGTATTATTGCTTTGAGAAAATTTCTAAGATATTGACAGAATAAATTTTTAAATTTTGTCGGAACCAGAGACTTCGACCGTGGCAAAGGCATTGTTAATGCTAAATTTTACTTGACAATAGCGTTAAAAATTGTTATCTTCAAATTGTATTAAAATAACATATTAATTTGGCCTTAGGGGAAATTTTTACGAAATAACAGAAGAATGTATAAAATGCAGTTACCAGAGTTGACATATAAAGAAAGTTCAATTTTAAATAATTTGATCAAAACATTTGTCAGATCAGCTACGCCAATTGGTTCAAAATTTTTATCGGCGCAATTGCACGGACGAATGAGTCCGGCGACCATTCGGAATATTTTAATGAACCTGGAGCGCAAAGGGTTGGCGTTGCAGCCGCATACATCTGCGGGAAGAATTCCCACAGACCTGGGCTATCGCTATTACGTAAATGATTTGATGAAAATCGAGCGTCTGAGTCATCAGGAAAAAAATCTGATTGACGCACATTTGCAACAGATAGCCGATGAAAATGTAGATACAATATTAGACAAAGCGTGTGAAGTATTATCGGAAATTTCCAATCAATTGGGAGTGGTTTTAGAGCCGCGTTTTTACAAAGGTGTGCTTCAAAAACTGCAACTTTTTCGCGTGAGCGGAAGTAAGTTGATGGTCGTCATGTCTTTGTCCGGCGGCATTGTGCGTTCAATTTTGATGGAAATAAAATTTTCCATTCCGGATAATAAAATTGACGAAACCGAAAAAATTTTAAACGAGCGGCTTTCCGGTTTGACTCTGAAGACAATCCGGGATACGATAAAAAATCGAGTCAGAAATGTGAATTACGGAGATCGTTCCCTGCTTCACCAGGTAGCGGAATTGGCGGATAGTTTATTTACTGTCGATACGGATAGTCAGGTTCATTTCAAAGGGACATCGAAAATTCTCACGCAACCGGAATTTTCAGAAAAAGAACATCTGGCAAAAATATTGCAACTTATTGATAATAAGGATATTTTGGTGCATATTGTCAAGAATTCATCCAAAAAAGACGCCAAAATTTCCATCACCATTGGTCAGGAACATCGGGAAGAATTGGTGAGAAATTGCAGTTTGATATCAGCGCCGTACAAAATTGGCGATATTACCGGCACGATTGCCGTCATTGGCCCGACGCGGATGCAATATGAAAAAATGGCAGCGCTGGTTGATTATATTGCCAGCGGAATAAACAGATTATTTAGTTGAAGAACTTGGATCTTGACGGGAATTTAAGTTGAGTAGGGAATATGACAGAAAAGAAAGCATCAAAGAAGAAAAAAGAGACCGGTAAAACAGAGAAAAAAAAATCATCAAAAGTCCAAATAAAAGAATTAACGGAACAGTTAGAAAAATTAAATAAACAATTAGCAGAAGCAAACGATAAATATCTGCGCGTAGTTGCAGAGTTCGACAATTTTAAAAAGCGGAAAGAAAAAGAGTTTCATGCGCTTTTGAACAATGCCAACCGCGAGGTATTTCTGGAATTGCTTCCTGTGATAGATGATTTCGAGCGTTCTTTAAATACCGAGAATAAAAAGCAAACGCTGAAATCTTTACGCGAAGGCGTGGAATTAATTTATAAAAAATTAATTCAGACGCTGGAGAAATTTGGTCTTAAGCCTATTGAATCGCTGGACCATCCCTTTGATCCGGAGCTTCACGATGCACTAATGCAGGCGGAGGTGAAAGATAAGGATTCAAATATCGTGGTGGAGGAAGTGGAAAAGGGGTACATGTTGAAAGAAAATGTCCTTCGCCATGCAAAAGTGATTGTGAATAAGTAGATTCGGCATGCATTTTCATGAAAGAAAAGCAACATTATGGATAGAGATTATTATGACGTTTTAGGAATATCCCGCGATGCAAATGAAACGGAAATAAAGAAAGCGTATCGTAAGCTTGCTTTGCAATATCATCCGGATAAAAATCCCGGAGATAAGGAGGCAGAAGAAAAATTTAAAGAAATTTCCGAAGCCTACGAAGTTCTCAAAGATCCGGAAAAAAGAAGACGCTACGACATGTACGGCAACGCCGGCATGAAAGGCGGGTTTGAAGGATTTGGCGGGTTTGATTTTGATTTGAGCGATGCTTTACGGACATTCATGTCTGAAGGATTTGGCTTTGGCGATTTTTTTGGTACGTCCACACGATCACAAAGACGTGCATCCCGTACCCGGGGCGCGGATTTGCAAATTCGGTTGAAGCTCACGTTGGAAGAGATTGCAGATGGTGTAACAAAAAAAATCAAACTTAAACGCTATGCCCGATGTGAAGCGTGCGGAGGGAGTGGCGCAAAAAAAGGCAGCTCTTCGGTTACATGTTCTGTGTGTCAAGGTAGCGGAGAAATTCGACAGGTTTCACGGACAATTTTTGGCCAGATGGTCAACGTAACCACTTGTTCCAATTGCGGTGGCGAAGGACGCGTGATAAGAGATAAATGCCCTGTGTGCAACGGACAAGGGCGGGTTAAAGAAGAAAATTCGATTTCTGTGAATATTCCAGCCGGCGTGGCAACCGGAAATTATATTACGCTGCGCGGCGAAGGCCATGTGGGACCTCGCGGCGGCACAACAGGAAACGCGATTATCATCATTGAAGAAGAGGAACATCCCTATTTTGAGCGCCACGGGGATGATGTTTTGTACGATTTATACATTAGCTTCAGCCAGGCAGCTCTTGGCGATGATGTCGAGGTTCCCACGCTGAAAGGTAAAGCAAAGTTGTCCATTCCTGCGGGCACTCAATCGGGAAAAATCTTGCGTATGCGCGGGAAAGGAATTCGCCATTTACACAATCACGGCTACGGTGATGAATTGGTGCGCATTTTGGTATGGACGCCGACAAAATTATCAGAAAAAGAAAAACAGCTTTTCCGTCAATTATCTAAAATGGAAAATATAAGACCGCCCAAGGGCGATAAAAGTTTTTTCAAAAAGATAAAAGATGCACTTTTTGACTGATGGGATTTTTTACGCAACAAGAACGGAATTTATTGTTATTTCTTATTATTGGTTTGATAATCGGGGCAGCGGTCAAAATTTTCAAACCAATCCATAAAAAGCCGGAAATTGAGAAGCAAGCGTATTGGGAATTTCAAAACAAACTCGATGCGATTGGTTCAGTACCGGATACGACGCAAAAATTAGCGGATGACCAAAGCCTAAAGCCGGAAAAAAAGAGACGCGATTTTAGAATCAATATTAACACAGCATCCGCTGATGAGATGGTCAATTTGCCCAGAGTTGGACCTGTGCTAGCAAAAAGGATTGTCGATTATCGTGAGCAGCATGGATATTTTGATTCTGTGGAAGAATTGATTCGTGTCAAAGGTATCGGCAAAAAAAGATTGGAGAAATTGAAGCCATTTGTTTTTGTGGGTTCGGAGAAATAATTTTGAAAACCATAGAAAGCTGAATAGCAGGATAGATTTTTGGAAAAGAGATTTCATTTTTAATAAATGGCAAAGACCGGAAAGTGAAAAGCTAAAATAATTACCAAAAGTACTTTTTTTAAGGAGGGAAGATGGCAAAAGAAACAGCAAGGGGTTCAATAATTCTTGAAATTTTGATCGTTCTTCTTATTGTGGCCCTGATCGCGACTATTCTGTACCCGAAGAAAGTCTGGGAACAGGAAGAGGAAAATACTCGCTTATGCCGTTCGAACATGGATCGGATTTTAAAAGCAGAGCTTGTTTATCAGAAATACCATTATACCTATACCGACAGTCTGCCGGAATTGGTAAGTTTCATTCGGGATGATTCAACTAAAAGCGCATTGCGGGATTATTTTTATGCAGACACTGCTCTTGCGGAAAACATGTTAAAAGTATTGCGCGAAAAAGATGAGGACGCGAATTTACTGGTGGAAAATATTTTAGCCGACACCCTGTTTTTCGCTGTCCTGGAAAATGTGGATTATGATTCAAACTTAGCGCGCGTCGTGCTGAATCGCTT
>NATN01000111.1 GCA_002085355.1 Candidatus Zhuqueibacterota bacterium 4484_87
ATGATCATTGCCATTGTTCTCGCCGTGGGAGTTATGATGCTTGCCGCGAATGCCATCGGAAATTTTGTTGACCAACATCCGACCATTAAAATGCTCGCGTTGAGTTTTTTGATTCTGGTGGGAGTTTCGCTGTTGGGAGAGGGTTTCGGCTTTCACATTCCCAAGGGTTACATCTACTTTGCAATGGCGTTCTCATTTTTAGTCGAAATGCTCAATTTGCAGATCCGAAAAGTGAGAAGGAAACCGGTAAGATTGCACAAAGCCATTAAAAATGTTTAGTTCTGTCTTTTTTATTCATTATCCGTGCTTTACTCGCAATATATTACATTTTTTCCTTGACATTTTCACCAAATTGTACTATTTTTAATTAGTTATTTCTTCAATGTCGATTGTTTGAAATGTTCTGCGCCTAAAATTATTTTTTACTATGCAAATCTAATTTAAGGAGGTGAACGTTCGGTGACTGAGCGAGTAACTGGTACGGTAAAATGGTTCAACAAATTGAAAGGCTTCGGTTTTATCACCCGCAATGACGGAGATGACATTTTCGTTCATTACACGGCAATCCGCGGCAATGGTTTTCGAGTCCTCGAAGGCTTTGCTGCGTCGCTTTCTTTTATTTTTTATTCAAAAATCCTGTCAAATCTGCGCTCATTTTTCAATTACATTGGAGTAGTGCCATGAAAAAACAACGCTAGACAGGGAGCGCCATCGGCACAGGTATTGTTCTGGGCACGCCTATCCTTTGGGCAAAAGAACAAGCCAAAAATCCATCGCGCCCGAAAACGAACGTAAATGATGTATTGGAAATCCCCAAAACAGCGCTTTCACTTCCTGGTAAATTTCCCGGCAAAGTAGTAAAAATCCACGATGAAGAAGCGACCAAAGACGACAAATTCAATCAGCAGGCAGTCACTCACATGGTTCGCCTTGGAATTGAAAAATTGACAGGAAAATCCACAAAAGAAAGCTTCGGTTTGTTTTTCAATAAAAAGGATATCGTGGGCATCAAAGTTAATCCGGTGGGCGCTGGTCTCATTAGCACACGGCTCGAAGTTGTCACCGCTGTCATCGATTGGTTGACGGAAAACGGCTTACCCCGAAAAAACATTGTCATCTGGGATCGATTTGACTATATGCTTGCCGACGCTGATTTTACTGCTGAAAATTTCCCCGGCGTGAACATCGAAGGTTTGCAAACAATGGACGAAGAAGCTGCCATGGGCAAAACAAGCGACAACAGCCGCTGGCTGCGCAAAGACGGCAAACATGTCAGCCTGGAAAATTTCGATCAGAGCGTTTACTACTGGGCTGACGTTGACGGGCCTAAAGACCTGGCTTATTTGAACCAGCACGTTGTCAATGGCAAATACTCCTATTTCGGAAAACTGCTGACAAAAAAGTTGACTAAAATTATAAACATCCCGGTTTTCAAGAACACGGGCAACGGAATTTCCATGGCGACGAAAAACCTCGGCTACGGCGCGATTTGCAACACGAATCGTCTCCATCGACCGCTTTTCTTCGATGTATGCACAGAAGTGTTGGCGTTTCCTGCGATTCGTGACAAACTGGTGCTCAATATCACTGACGGCTTGCGAGCGCAATATGACGGCGGCCCTGGGCCAAACGCTAAATTCACATATTCGTACAATACGCTCTTTTTTGCCACAGATCCTTTTGCGCTGGACTTGACATGTCATAATCTGCTCGTTGAAAAACGAAAAGAGATGGGCGTCAAAGTCAATGAACACCCGCGTTTCACAGAGTATTTGCGCTATGCGGAACGATTGGGATTAGGCGTTGCTGATCCGAAAAAAATTGAACTCATTTCGGCGTGATTTCGTTTTAATTCTTCATAAAATTTCAAGGAAAAGCAATGAAAAAATCCCTGCTTGCAATTGTTGCCAATATTCTTTTTCTGCAAGTTTTGATCTGTTCTGCCATGCCCGTTGACTCGCTGATTTTTTTGCAGAAAAAAATCAACGGCTGGGAGCGACAAGAATCGCCTCAATATTTTACCGGCGCTGCCCTTTTTAATCACATTGACGGCGGCGCCGAGTTGTTTCACGAGTTCGGCTTTCGGCAACTTTCTGTGCTAAATTTTCAAAAAGATTCGCTGGAAGTTTCACTGGAAATCTACGAAATGGAAAATCCCACCGCAGCCTTGGGAATTTATTTATTGAAATGCGGTAAGGAGACGCCAATAACCGCGGTTCATAGCCGCAATTCCGGCAATTATTTGCAAATAACAGCAGTGAAAAATAGATATTTTTTGCAATTGAATAATTTTTCAGGGCGGCAAGAAACTCTGGACGAGCTGGCAAGTTTGCTCAATCCAATTCTCGATTCCATCGATGAAACGCCAAGAATTCCGCTATTGGCATATCTGCCACAGGAAAATATCATTCCAGGAAGCATTTTCATTTTTCGCGGCACCTATGCCCTGGAACCAATTTTTACATTTGGCGATGGCGATATTTTTCAGCTCAACGGAAAAATTTTCGGCATCGGCGCAGACTTTGATTCGGCTGGCGTTCGCTTCATGCAAATGGTTATCCCCTACCCCGACTCGATTCACGCCCAAAATGCCTTTCAAAATTTTATAAATTTCCGCGACCCTTATCTGAAAATCATTGAACAACATTCCGATTTCATCAAATTTATGGATTTTCAATCCAAACCGGGTTCCGTGCGCCTCAAAAATGAAAATATTTTAATCAAAATTAACCTTCCAGTGGAACAATAATTCCATTTTCAATGTAAAACTTTGCAATTAACCGCCGACTCATTTAATAAGCCGGACTCTTGACACGGAACGGAAATGCCAGTTGTGGAGAATTGAAATGAAAAACAGAAAAATTGTCAGGCTGCCTGGGATTGTCGCTTATTTACTTTTAATCACCTTCCAGGTTTTCGGACAAGGCAAAAATCAAATTCGGAATAATAATCAATCAGTTTTAAAGGCGCAATTCACTATCCATGCCGCCAATTGTGAATCATACGTAGAAAAATTGGCATCGGATGAGTTTGCAGGCAGAGGAACTTACACTACCGGATTCTATAAAACAGCGAATTACATTGCCCGGCACTTTCACGAAATCGGCTTGCAACCGGCGATAAATGATACTTCTTATTTCCAGCGCTTCACGGTTGATCCCAATGTACTTGCAGCTCACAATATTCTGGAATTAAAGATTCCCGTTTCAACCAAAACTGGGACAGACACTTTGACGCTATCATATCAGGAAGAGAAAGATTTTCTTCCGTTTGGTTTTTCTGCGTCCATTGATCGCACTCTACCTGTCGTCTTTGCCGGTTATGGTATCACATCTCCCAAAAACAATTGGGATGATTACGCTAATCTCGATGTCAAAGGCAAAATTGTCCTGGTGCTTGGCGGCCGCCCTCAACTAAAAGATGCGCATTGGAAGTATGAATCCCGCTCTCGGAATAAAGCCAAAAACGCCCGCAAACATGGTGCGGCAGCTTTGCTCATCATTGGTTCACCGATTGGTACAGTTTCTTACCGGCAGTCAGTACCTGGTATGTTTATCGCGAAAAGTGTTGCAGAAAATTTGCTAAAAGGCTCTGACTTTACAATTGAACAATTAACTGATACAATGAACAAAACTCAGCAGCCTCTCTCCCTGCAACTGAAATTTCCGATTCGCATTAAAATTTCTGCCGAACACAAAAAACAGCAATCGACGATGAATATTGTCGGCTATTTACCCGGCAGCGATCCCAAATTAAAAAATGAATACATCGTCATTGGCGCCCACGCGGATCATCTCGGTCAATTAGGGGATTTGATTTTTCACGGCGCGAACGACAATGCGTCCGGTACAGCAACGGTCATGGAGATCGCCCGCGCTTTTAGTTCCTTGCCTAAAAAACCGCGTCGGAGTCTGGTCTTCATCACTTTTGCCGGGGAAGAAATGGGGCTGTTGGGGTCAAAATATTACACTGCACATCCGATATTCCCGCTCAAAAAAACCAAAGCTATGATCAACCTTGACATGGTCGGTTCCGGCTGGGAAGGCGTCATGATTGTCGGCGGCTTTACATTTCCCGAATTTGCCGATCTTTTTAATCATCACCATGAGTTAATAGGCTATGGCAATGTTTTGCGCCGCTGGACTTCCAATAATTCGGATCATTACCCCTTTCATGAGCATGGCGTTCCCTCGGTCTTTTTGTATAGTCCAACTTCGCTCCCGACTTATCACACAACCGGAGACAAACCAGAAACTCTGGACCCAGAGGTGATGGAAGCAATCGGACGGCTTGTTTTTCGCGTCGCATACGATCTGGCAAATCAGGATCAAATCCATTTCAAAAAGGTAGAACAATAAATTTACTGAGCAACTGAAAATTGAAAAATTGAACAAATGAGCGAACTGATCAAAATAGCATTACTTTTTTTATTGGGCATTGGCGCTGGCTTTATCAATGTAATGGCTGGCGGCGGGTCCACACTCACTCTGCCAATGCTGATATTTTTGGGACTCGACAGCTCCATGGCAAATGGGACTAATCGGGTGGCAATCTTACTGCAAAATTTATCAGCAATTTTGTCCTTTCGGCAGGAAAAATTTTCGCAATTCAAAACAAGCCTGAAATTGGCTGCCTTCACCCTGCCGGGCGCTGTCATCGGCGCGATTGTCGCTGTTTCCATCAGTAATGACCTGTTCAAAAAAATATTAGGATTCATCATCATTGGGGTAATCATTACCATGATCATCCCCAGATCAAAAAAAGATTTCGGAGCGGAAAGCGGGACTTACAAACCATATTTTCTCTATCCGGCTCTCTTCGGCGTCGGTTTTTACGGCGGATTCATTCAGGCCGGCGTGGGATTTTTAATCATGGCGACGCTACACTATCTGATGAAATTAAATCTCGTGCGGGTGAATATGCACAAAGTTTTTATAATCTTCATTTACACCATCCCGGCGCTGGCCATTTTCATTTTCACCGGAAACATCAACTGGATTTACGGGTTGGTGCTTGCCGGCGGAATGTCTTTCGGCGGCTGGTGGTCTGCAAAATTGGCTGTCAAACGTGGCGAAAAAGTAGTGAGGGTTGTACTCATGATCGCCATGCTGATCATGGCTTTGAAACTTTTAAAAATAATTTAGCGGAATTTTCTTTGACAAAAAAGCCTGACTCTGGAACAAGTGTCAGGCTTTTTTATTTAGCTCAGCAGTAAAACTATTTTTTGAATCGCTCTTTCACGTATTTGTTCTCAAAAACGAGCGCTGATAATCCGGTGAACAAGGCAACAATGGATAAAATTATCACCAATCTAACCCAGGGCTGCCCCATTGCCTGCCGCAGTTGAACAAAATGAAAAGTTGCTCCAATCCAGATGAACATGGCAAAAATTAACAAAATCTGAAATAATTTCGCTACCCAGTGTCGTTTCACCAACAACAGCAACGGCAACAGCAACCAGATAATTGCGATTCCGTTCATATTCGCTCTGGAAAAATGAGCAGACATCAGTAAACAAGAAAAAATTACCGGAAGTAATCGTACAAACATCATTGTCCTTTTTCCTTTATCATAATCAATTGCATTTTGAATCTCTTTTTTGCATGAAGAGCATGAGGAATATTAGCAGGCATAAGCACCGTCTCTCCTTCAGTGGCTGTAACTGTATTCTCGCCAACTGAGATATCTGCTTCACCGTCAAGAATCTGAACCACAGCATCGAACGGCGCGGTGTGTTCGCTCAGCCCTTGTCCCGCATCAAAAGCAAATATTGTCATTGAGCCGGAATTATTTTTCACGATCTCTCTGCTGACAATTGAATGCGGCGAGTAATCAACCATATTCGCTAAATTAACCGCTTCACCGCCCGGTAAGTTCCCGAGATTTTCATTAGTCATATTTTTCTCCCCGAACGCATCACGCGGCGGGGAAATAACCGCCACGTTGTGAGTTCAATTTGATTGAACAAAATAAGAATGGAATTTGTTTCCTTTTTTCTCAGTCCAGATTTTGCAGCCGCTTTTTTTCACATTTTCCAGCAGCGGTTCTGGCAGAAACGGTGTAATCAACTGGTAAATTTCACCGTCACTGAGTTTTTTCACCTCCTGAAGCACTATTGTGACCGGATGTTCCCCTTTTCCGAGCATTTCAGTAGCATCAAGAGTTTTCACAATCCTTTCGCTATCAAACCAGTCAGGGGAATTTGCTAAATCGCTGGATTCATCATCGTGGAAATATTCGGTAATTCCAGCACTGACTCTCAATCTGTTAACCACGGATGCCACGCTGATTTTTTCCGCTTCAGCGATCTGGCTCAGCGTTGTCACTTTCGCCACAGTTTCGCGCAAAATCGGATTATTCAGATTTTCAAAAATTGTCGTGATTTCGCCCAAATCGCTCTCCAACTGCGGATACGTTTCCAGCAGCTCCGAAACTTTTGTTCCTGGTTCTATGCTTGTTTTCATCTGTTTTTCGTCCATCATTTTTCCTATTTTTTTATTGTTTCTGGTTCACTAATTATTTTCCATAATTCAATAGCCGCTGTTCGCCCTGGAGAGCTCTCTTTTCTGTCAAATCCTGACTTACTTCAAGAGTGCCCAAATATTCGCCATCATTGTTGCGCATGGCGAAATATTCAATCATGATAAATTTCCCCGCCATTTGAATCCAAAAGGAGGCTTTGTCCTGTGCGCCCGATTTGAAATCGTCCAAAATTTTCTCGACGATGTGCACGCTTGACGGCGGATGGCATTTTTGTACATCTCTGCCCAAAATCGCCCGATTGCGAGCAAAAATTCTCTCTTTGCCCTGCGTAAAAAATTTCACTTTGTCATTTTTATCCACAAATGTCAAATCAAACGGAAGCGTATTTAGCAGTGCGGTCAATTCTTCGACAGAAAAACTGCCGCTGGGCAATTGAATGCGCCCATCAGGAATTGGTGCTTCAGATTCCTGGTCGGTCATCCCTTCGGGTCTCCATTCATCTGTCGGATCGTACAGGCAAAAACCTATTTCAGGGCTCTGCTTGTAAATTTCATACCATTCCGCATCTGTGAGCGTGTCCAGCGTCATGGGGAAAAGAATCTCCTCCTCTTTGCCAATCATGTCGTCCACAGCTTTGGATGCCGGACGCAGAATCAATTCAGCCACAGTTTTCGCTTCTTCAACAGACATTTTTTCTGTCTGACTGAATGACTCAAACGCCGCTTTCAGCAGGACGCGGGTTTCATCATGTTTGCCCCACATCACCTGCGGCGGTCCTGTAACGCCATGTTTTTCCAGATAGGGAAATAATAAATTTTCCTTGCGCAGATAATGCTTCTCTACATCAGCCAATTCATTAAAATGGCCGTGTAGTTTTCTGAACAATTCCGGGATTTCATCAGCAGAATCCAATTGCTCAACCTGCCCGTACAATTTCTCCAATTCTGCGATCTTCAATTGCAACGCGATGTTTTCCTGCTGAAAAGTATGAATCGGATGTCCGGCTTCAGCTTTCTTTGCACCGGACTGATCAATGGCGCCCTCCAACGCCGCAGTGTGAATATCGCACAATCGCAATACTTCTTCCTGCGGCAAACCTTCGGAAATCAATTCCTGCTCCACTTCCACAACTTCATTGTACGGCACCTGCCCCATCAGCCGAATCAACTGTTTCCTGACAACTTCCGGTGCTTCACCTTTGTGCAATTGCAAAATCATGTGTTTTAACAGCTCTTTTCTCTTTTGAGAATTATTGATAAACTCGCTCATTTTTTCTGCCTCATTTCTCATTTTATTTTTAATTACAAATCATTTCATTAATTTATTTGTCATTTTGCATTTTCAAAAATTGGACTAAACTTTAACATTTGCTGAATGCTTCCCCAAAAATCACGTTGATTATTTCGAGATATAGCAATGCCAAATAGTCACTACTTCTAAAATAATCTGAAAAATATTTTGGGCGAAACAACACCACTGTTCACTCAAATGGTTAAATTGTCTTCAACTATCCCGCGCCTTCAGTGCTAATTTTTTTAGGTGTGTTTTTTAAACCGAGGGCGTTGCCCTCGGCTAAATTATTTTACGCCGTTGGCGTAAGCCCTGTAAGGGCGCGCTAAATTAGCATGGGGCAACGCCCCATGAGAGTCAAAAAAGAAAAATCCTGATGAGCTCTGAAAGAGCGAAATAAAAACGACCCAACAGAAAAGCGCCCGTAAATTTTCTGGGACATTCAGAACCTAAAATTTAAAATTGACAACGCAAAGGCTTCTCAACTTCTTTTTACAAGATACAAAAATTTCATCAAATTCACCTTGACTAAAGTCAAGCTGTCCCATTTTTCTTTAAAATCAGCGGCGACAAATGGACCATTAATTACGTGAAATCGTTCTCATAAAATTATTTATTTTTAAATTTTTTATTTTTCCCTTGACATTGCA
>NATN01000112.1 GCA_002085355.1 Candidatus Zhuqueibacterota bacterium 4484_87
TTTGGCTGCAACGCCACCGGCAAAATCACATCCGGATAGCGAATGTAGTCAAGATGAATGCCGTCCAGCAGCTCGATTTGAGCCAATTCTGTGACAATTTTTCGGACGTGCTCTTGTGTTTCCGGACGATTGGGACAGAGAAATTTGTAATGGCGGACGTATGCCGGATTAGTGCGCGCTGATTCGCCCAGACGATTGACGACAAAGGCTTCGGGATATTTTTCTGCAAATTGTTCGTCGCTGTTAGGCATGGTCCACATCCAGCCGTGCACTTCAAACCCGACCTTTTTGGCAAGGGGCAAGATTTTTTCCAAAACAGCTTCCTGCACCTGCAAATAGTCACTGTTGTAAAATGCTTTTTTGCTGTTGTAAATATTGGGCAGAAGACCGGTAATGCCGTGTTCCCGCCATAGATGAAAAGTTTTTTCCCAATCGAGCAGTGTTTTGTTTGCGCTTAAATTGAACCATACCCAATTCATAATTTTTCTCTCTTTCTCGGAGTTGCTAATTAGCCCTGGGCGGAAAAAAGGAAAAACGTTCGCTGTGCTGAAATAAGTAATAAGTTTTAAAAATTGTCTCCGTCTCATGTTATCAATGATTTGTTGTGTCGCTGATTAATAGCTGGCGAAATTTTTCATCCATTGGGATTGGTCTGCCCTGCTTGTTGATGAAAACGCCGCGCAATGTTGCTGCGAAGATTTTATTCCCGGTAGCAGTATTGAAAATTTCCTGTTTCAATATCATACTGGATCGTTTTAGTTTGACTGTTTCCAGCGTGACTTCAAGTTCATCTCCCAAAAACGCCGGTGAGATATATTTTGCCTGCACTTCGGCGATGACAATATATTTTCCCTGATCTGTAAAATAGGTAAACGGTAGATTTGCTCTTTCCATAAATTCAACGCGGCAATATTCGCAGTAATTCAAATAAACGGCATAATTGACATGCCCCTGGGAATCCAATTCGTAAGAACGTACTTTCAATTTTAGAGAAAATTTTTGCATCAATCTGTCTCCTTCAACGTCAATATTTTTCAGAATTCATCGATAGTCAGATATGAAACGCCCATTTCTTTGAGTCTGGTTTTGTCTAATTCGTGAACATCGGCATTTTCGATGTAACGTTCAAATTCGATGGGAAGCGATCCCATGGAAACAGCGCTCGATTGATTCGAATGAGTCGCGTTCAGTTGCGTGATGGTTTTTTGTAATGAAAAAACTTGCGGGAAAATTTCGTCAATTTCCCGGATATCCAATTGAATCAAAGTTTCTTTTCTCAAATTGAGCAAGCTAATGGAGACCAGTGCTTCAGCCAATTCTTCGTCCGAAATTTTTTCCAGTTCCGAATAAATTTGAGAAAGGGTCAGATCCTCGCAATGGACGGGCGTCAGTCTGAACATGTTCCTGGTTTTGATTGCGTGATACTCCGTCTCATTTTTTTCAAGATCAACAACGACAAAGCCGGTAGGGTTGCCCGCTTCATTGAAAGAGGTTCTTTCTGTGGAGCCGGAATAAATTACGTGGGGTTTGATTTTCAAATATTTGTGATAATGCCCCAGCGCGATGTAGTCGAATTCCTTTTGGAGCGCAGCTTCGGGGTCGGGAATGTGCTGCTCGTTGAATTCACCCATGGAAAATGATTTGTCGCCTGCCCAGGCGCCGTGGCTGACGAGAATGTGGAAATCGCTCTCCGGTTTAAATTTGACCTCGCTAAAGGCCTGCTCCAGTTCTTCTGTCAGCGAACAATGGGGAACGCAGTGAATCAGACATTCGCCGATGCGAAATTGTTGATATTTACTTTGAAAAGCAGCGTAAACATTGGGCATGAGCGAAAGAGATTCAAAGATCGATCCTGTGGCGCGGATTTTCGGTGTAGAATGATTACCGGAAATTGCAACAAACGGAATACCGTTGTTTGTGATTTTCTGAATACCTTCCATGGCAACGGCGATGGCGCGATTGGTAGGACGACTGGTGTGAAATAAATCTCCGGCGTGAATGACAAAATCCGGTTTAATCTGCAAAATATCATCGATGACTTGATTCCACGCGTTGTAAAAATCCTGCTCGCGCTGATTAATTCCGGTTTGGGGATCTACTTTGTAATAGTCAGAATAGCCAAGGTGAGTATCGGAGAAATGGACGAATTTCATTTTTGCTCCCGAATGTGAAATTAACAGGCAGAGAGGTCAAGTATTTTACTTTTTTTAAAGAATGAATTTAACAAATGAAATTGAATTTAACAACAAAAAAATGAAGCGAGTTGATTTCGTTGTCAGTTGGTTGGGGGAAGATATTCATCACATTTAAGCTGAATAATATTCAATTTTGAAATGACAAAAAATTATTAACTTAGCAAAAAAATAGAACAGTTTTTTCTTGATTATTAAGTGAGAATGGTTTATATTTACGGTTTCATTAATGAAAAACACGCTAATGGATTTTGTATCAGAAAATTAAGGAGAAACTGCATGGCTCAATACCGAATCGCATGGCTACCCGGCGACGGTGTCGGGAATGATGTAATGGAAGCGGCTAAAATTGTATTGGATGCGTTCAAGTTTGATGCGGAATATGTACACGGCGATATTGGCTGGGAATTTTGGCGTGCGGAAGGCGATCCGTTGCCGAAAAGAACGGTTGAAATGCTGAAAACGACAGATTGTGCGCTTTTCGGTGCGATTACTTCCAAGCCGAAAGAGGAAGCAGTAAAAGAGTTGGCGCCGGAATTGCAGGGAAAGGGATATGTTTATTCCAGTCCGATCGTGCGTTTGCGGCAGGAATTCAATTTGCGGACCAATTTACGCCCCTGTAAAGCGTATCCTGGCAATCCGCTGAACTATCGCGATGATATTGACATCACTGTTTTTCGTGAAAATACAGAAGATTTGTATTCAGGTGTGGAATTTCATCCTGTGCCTAAAGAAGTCATGGATGTGTTGAATTCCCACCATCCGAAAATGAAGCGATTCGCGGAACAGTCGCCCGATGATGTGGCAATTTCTCTGCGAATCATTACCAGACGCGCGGCGCAAAATATCATTCGCGATGCCTTTGAGTACGCAAAAAAACACGGCAAAAAAAATGTGACGATTGTGGAAAAGCCAAACGTCATTCGGGAAACCAGTGGCTTGATGATTCGCGAAGCGCGGAAGATTGCCCAGGAATATCCGGGAATTGAATTGTGGGAGACGAATATTGACGCCCAGTGCATGTGGCTGATCAAAAATCCGCAAATTTACGATGTTTTGGTCACTTCCAACATGTTTGGCGATATCATTTCTGATTTGTCCGCTCAATTGGTCGGCGGCCTTGGTTTTGCTTGTAGTGGAAACATCGGCGATGATTACGCTGTTTTTGAGCCCACTCACGGCTCTGCGCCCAAATATGCCGGTCAGTACAAGGTGAATCCCATAGCTATGCTGCTGTCAGTACGGCTGATGTTCGATTATTTGGGCGAAGGGGAATATCGCGACAGGCTGGAAAATGCCATCGCCAAAGTGATTCGCGAAGGCAAAGCCCGGACTTATGACATGGGCGGAAATTCAACCACTTTGGATGTAGCGGAAGAAGTTGCCAGAAATATCTAATTTTGTTAGAAATATTTACCAGAAGAAACTGCATAGAATTTATTTTTCAGGCATCTAAAAGACGACAAAGCAGCGCTGTTCCTTGACGGCGCTGCTGAAATTTATTGTTTCAGATTAGAAAGTCTCGTCAGCGAAGAATAAATTCGCTTTATGAGGCTTAATGCAATATATTTTTAAAAGTATTTTGAGAAATTGGGTAAGAAGAAATTGAAAAGAATTAAGCTTGCATTAGGTATTCACAATCATCAGCCGGTCGGGAATTTCGATTTTGTTTTTGAAGACGCATATCAACGGGCATATTTACCCTTTTTGCAAATTCTGGAAAAGCACCCGAAGATTAAATTAGCACAGCATTACACTGGTGTTTTATTCGAATGGCTGCTCAAGCGTGATTCGGAATTCGGAAAGATGCTGCGCCGGATGGTAGAGCGCGGTCAAGTTGAAATGATGAGCGGCGGATTTTACGAGCCCATTTTAGTGAATATCCCGGATGAAGATAAACTCGGACAGATTGATAAACTCAACCGCTTTGTCAAAGAGCATACGGGTTACAAAGCAAAAGGCCTGTGGCTGGCAGAAAGGATCTGGGAGCCACAGTTACCGAAAATTTTAGCGCAAACCGGCGCCCGCTATGTGGTAATTGATGATTCGCATTTCAAAACAGCCGGATTGGAAGAAAAAGATCTGTACGGCTATTATCTGACGGAAGAAACCGGATCGGTGATCAATATTTTTCCCATTAGCGAGCGGCTTCGTTACACCATCCCTTTTGCTGATCCGCAGGAGACGATTGATTTTCTGGCGTCATTGGCGACTGAGGAAGGCGACAAACTTGTGGTTTTTGCCGACGACGGGGAGAAGTTTGGAATTTGGCCCAATACTCATAAGCATTGCTATGAAGACGGATGGCTGGAGAAATTTTTCACTGCGCTGGAAGAAAACGCAGATTGGATTGAACTGGTTCATTTTTCCGAGGCTCTGGAGATGCTGCTCCCCCTGGGACGCGTTTATTTGCCCACTGCTTCCTATCGGGAGATGATGGAATGGGCGTTGCCATCGCAGGCAATCTTGCGTTACGAGGAATTTGAGCAGCAACTGAAAGAATCTGGGATTTTTGATAAATACAAAATGTTCGTCCGTGGCGGTTTCTGGCGGAATTTTCTGGCGAAATATCCGGAATCGAATAATTTGCACAAAAAATCTCTTCGCGTGAGCAAAAAAGTGCAGGAAGCGAAGCAGAAAAAAAATGCGGACAAAAAATTATTTGAGCAAGCACAGGATCATCTCTGGGCAGGTCAGACGAATTGTCCTTATTGGCATGGCATTTTCGGTGGTCTCTATTTGAATAATTTGCGCAACGCTGTTTATAAAAATATGATTCAGGCTGAAGAAATACTGGATCGGTTGACTCATTCAAAAACAGAATACAGCCGTGGCTGGGTTGACGTGGAAAATTGTGACATTGATGCTGATGGCCGAGATGAAATTGTCATTGAGTCAAAAGTTTATAATTTATATTTTTCTCCGCATTCCGGCGGCACTTTATTTGAAATGGATTTTAAACCGGCGGCTTTGAATTTGTTGGACACAATGACCCGTCGTCCGGAGGCGTATCATCAACGGTTGCTGGATTTGGCACAGCAAAAGAAGAAAGGAAACGGCAGCGCTACAAAAAGCATTCATGAAATTGTAACGGTCAAAGAGCCCGGGCTGGAGAAAAGACTCAAGTATGACTGGTATCGCCGAACGAGTTTCATTGATCATTTTTTTGAGGAAAATACCCGGCTGACTGACGTTGCCAATAGTGAGTATCAGGAGATCGGCGATTATATTAATGGCGAATATGAGGCGACTGTCCAAAATAAAAAAGGCAGCGTGCTTCTTTCATTAAGCCGGCTCGGCAATGTGCTGAAGAATGGCATAAATTATCCTGTAAAGGTAACGAAAAATATTGAAATTTTTGCCAAAAAATCGATTTTGAAAGTTACCTATGAACTGGAGAATAAAGCTGCTGTTCCGCTGAATTTGTGGTTCGCAATGGAAATGAATTTTGCGCTTCTCGCCGGTAATGCACCTGACCGATATTACTATTTTGATCAAAAATTCGATGGCGGTGCACATCTGGCAAGTCAGGGCGTTGTCCCGGGAGTGAGGAAGATGGGCTTGAAAGATGATTGGATGAAAGTAAATGTGCAACTTGAGTTTGATTCAGTAGCTGATGTGTGGCGTTTTCCCATTGAAACGATTTCTCAGTCCGAGGGCGGTTTTGAGCGGGTTTATCAAAGTTCAGTTGTACTGCCAAACTGGAAATTTGAATTGGAAAAAAATGAAAAACGGCAGTTTGCCGTAAAAATAGATATTGTCACTTTTTAAAAAAGGATGGGTTTTTACAAATGCGAAGTATTAGACGTTCAACGTTCGTGCTCGGCGTTTTTGTTATTCTTAGCATTGTCGTGATCATTGGGGTCACGCAAGGCTATCTTTTTTCAGCGGACAACACATATAAGCAGCTTTCCCGCTTCATGGATGTGCTGAAGATTATTCGTTCCTATTATGTAGAAGATGTTCCCACAGATTCGTTGATTACCGGCGCTATTCAGGGCATGTTGGAACAGTTGGATCCGCATTCCATTTATATTGAGCCTAAAAAGTTGAAAGAGATCACAGAACAGTTTCAGGGCAGTTATCAGGGAATTGGCATAGAATTTATCATTCAAAATAAAGTTTTAACAGTTGTATCTCCAATTGCCGGGTCGCCGTCTGAGGCGTTGGGAATCAGGCCTGGGGATCAAATTATAAAAATCGAAGGCAAGAGCGCCTATGGCATTACAGAAGCAGAAGTGCAAAAAAAACTCAAGGGGCCCAAGGGATCGAAGGTTACAGTGACAATTCGGAGGCCTGGCATGGATGAGCCATTCGATTTGACAATTACGCGGGATAAAATTCCCATTTACAGTGTGATGGCACATTTTATGATTAATGATAAAGTCGGCTATATTTATGTGGGTCGTTTTGCACAGACAACCGTGGATGAGTTTGATAAAGCATATCGTGAGTTGCAGGCAAATGGTATGACCGCGCTGTTGCTGGATTTGCGCGGTAACACAGGCGGTTATCTGGATCAGGCATTTAAATTGGCAGACCGGTTCATTGACGGTGGCAAAAAGATCGTTTTCACTAAAGGGCGCATTCCTGAATCGAATACAGAATTTTTATCCACTGATCGCGCGACAATTCCCAAAATTCCGCTGATTATTTTAATCGACAAAGGTTCAGCCAGCGCTTCGGAGATTGTGTCTGGTGCTATCCAGGATTGGGATCGCGGTTTGATCGTGGGCCAGACGAGTTTTGGCAAAGGACTTGTGCAAACACAGATCCCATTGAGCGATGGCTCTGCGGTGAGGATTACGACTGCGCGCTATTACACGCCCAGCGGCAGACTTATCCAGCGTTCGTACAAGAATGGTTTGATGGATTACTATACTTCCGGTTACGATGAAATTGTCAAAAGCGAAAAGGATCAGAAGCATAATAACAGACCTGTTTTTTATACTCATGCCGGGAGAAAAGTGTATGGCGGCGGTGGCATTACACCAGATGTAAAAATCAAAAACAAAACTATTACAAAGTTCTCGACCGAATTAATTTTCAAGCGATTGTTTTTTGAATTTGGTTCCCGATATGCCTCAAAACATCCGGGTTTAAAGAAAAATTTTCAGAAATTTAAAAGCACCTTTGTCGTGGACAAAATGGTGTTGACCGAATTCAAGAATTTTATTCAATCCAAGAAAATGGAATTCAAGGAAGATGAATTTAAAAAAGACCTGGCGTACATCAAGCTGATGATCAAGGCGGATATTGCCCGAAATTTGTGGGGATCGAAAGAATATTACCAAATTCGTATTCTTGGTGATGAACAGGTACAGGAAGCGCTCAAACATTTTCCTGAAGCGGCTCGTATCGCGAAAATAACCGTTTGGTAATGGCGATGTTTGCGCCAGACGTAAATTTGATTTTTATCGCACTATTTTATCAGTTTTTCGTTTCATCGAGGAGCTATATTTAAAAAAAGTATTGACTTTTAAAAAAAAAATAATTATAATGTTGAACAACTGTAATATCAAACATTGAAAGCAATTCATAGCAATTAACTAATCATGGAGGTTTAAGAGGATGGTAGAGCTTTTTATCAAAGGCGGATTTATGATGTGGCCGATTCTGTTCTTCTTTGTGTTGGGATTAGTCATTAGTCTGGAACGACTCTGGTCATTGTCGCGCGCTTCAGTGAATAAAAGTGCACTGTCTGAAGGCGGTGTCGATGCAGCGAAAGAAGTTTGCGAAAATACGCGCGGGCCTCTGGCTTCGATTTTTCACGCCGGACTTTCTCGTGCCAATGAAGGAATCGAAGCAGTAGAAAAAGCGATTGCAAATGCCGGCAGTATTGAAATGGCTTTTCTGGAGAAAGGTCTGATCTGGTTGTCCACCGTCGTTAGCGTGGCTCCGATGTTGGGATTCACCGGAACGGTGTGGGGAATGATTATGGCTTTCGAAGATATTGCAAAAGCAAATGATATTTCTCCGACTATCGTTGCGACCGGTATTTCTGTGGCATTGTTGACTACAATGTTTGGTTTGATTGTAGCGATCATTATTCAGTTTTTTCACAATTACTTCGTTTCTCGTATCGACAAGTTGATTATTGATATGGAAGAGGGTTCCGTGGAATTAGTAGACACACTGGTGAATTTAAATAAATCGAAATAAGAAGATTCCCCCCCTCTATATCAAGGAGAATGTAACAATGCTGGTAGAAAAAAGAAAGAAACAACCTACAGAAATCCCATCTTCATCATTGGCGGATATTGCATTTCTTCTGCTGATTTTTTTCCTGGTTACAACCACCATTGATGTGGATAAAGGGATAGGTCTGGTTCTGCCACCGAAAGGAGAAACAAAAGAGGTAAGCAAGAAAAACATTCTCAGCC
The DNA here is from genome assembly GCA_002085355.1 of Candidatus Zhuqueibacterota bacterium 4484_87. Taxonomy (GTDB): domain Bacteria; phylum Zhuqueibacterota; class Zhuqueibacteria; order Thermofontimicrobiales; family Thermofontimicrobiaceae; genus 4484-87. The sequence goes on from NATN01000112.1 coordinate 8,576, forward strand.
TGCTGGTAAACGCAGAAGGCAAAGTCATGCTTGGTGATCAGGTTGTCGATATTCCGATGATTAAAAGCATTATCAAGCGAAAATTAGCTGAGAATGATAAACTGATCGTTTCGGTGAAAACGGACGCGAACACTAAATATCGCTATTATATACAAGTATTGGATCAATTAAAGCAGGCAAACGCGACGCGTATCTCAATAGCGGAACCAGAACAGTAGCTTTCTGGTTTAATAACAAGGGAAGTTTCAAAAAGCAATATTAGGAGATAAGGCCTTGAAGTTCACTAAAAAAAGTAAAGCGGAAGCTGGGATACCAACAGCCTCAATGCCTGATATTATCTTTATGCTCCTCATTTTTTTCATGGTAACCACGGTATTCAAAGAATTTCGTGGGATACCGGTTCGTTTGCCAGCAGCTCGGAAAATCGAAAAACTGCCCGGCAAACGAAATGTCGCCTACATTTATGCAGACGACCGCGGACGAGTGTCTATTGATGACAAATTTGTAGAGATTAGTGAAATCTCACGCATAATGTACAACAAAATGAATGACGAGATTGCTCCGTTACGTGTCGTTTCCATGAAAATTGATGAACGTGCTAATATGGGGTTTGTCACTAAAATCCAAGAGGAGCTAAGAGAGGCAGGCGGTGCCGCTCTTAATGTAAATTATTCAACAAAAACAGCAAGCAAGTAAAGGGGTGAATTGTTATGGCGTTTCGTAAAAATCCCGAAGTGGATCTGAAGCTAAAATACAAAAAAACCATTGAATTCACCACGGTAATTTCTCTGCTTCTTTGCATTCTGATTTTTCAGGCTTTCAAGAAGTTTGAGCATAAACAGGTCATCAAAGATATAGAAATTCAGAAAATCGAGGTTGACCAGATTCCTCAAACAAAGCAGGAAAAATTACCGCCGCCGCCATCTCGTCCAGCAATTCCGATCGAGAGTGAGAGCGAGGATATTCCGGATGATGCAACAATTGATGAGACGGATATCGATTTTGAAGAAGTACCTCCTCCTCCACCTCCGCCCCCGGAAGACGACGACCAGATCGTTTTTGTTCCTTATGATGAAGCGCCGTCACCAATTGGTGGGTTTGCGGCTATTCAAAGAAATTTGGAATACCCGGAAATTGCGAGAAAGGCTGGAATTGAAGGTACGGTTATCGTTTACGCGCAAATTGATAGAAGCGGCAAGGTGATCAGAACCAAAGTGGTGAAACCACTTGGTAACAGCGGTTGTAACGAAGCTGCTGTGAAAGCGATCAAATCCGTGAAATGGAAACCTGCCAAACAGCGCGATAAACCGGTAACAGTATGGGTGAGCGTGCCAGTGAAATTCAAACTGAAATAATTCAGGAATTTTTGTTGGTAAAATATTTTTAATGAGCGGTATATTTACGAATGTACCGCTCATTTCATTTGTGGGCAGCCATGAGAAAAATTTGCATTCAAATTTTGGGAGTGATCTTTTTTTCTCTCTTAATGGGTTACTGCGTCAATCCTTTCGCGCCGAAATTGGAGCAATCCGATCAACAGAGCCTGATTATTACTGAACAAAAAACTCCCGATGAAGTCCTGCAAAATTTTAAGTACGCTTACGTGTTTAAAGATTCCGTGCTTTATGCTGATCTGCTTGACAGTTCTTTTGTTTTTATCTTTTTTGATCCCGACGAGCAATCTTCTGGCAGCTTTGTCAGTTGGGGGAGAGATGTCGATCTCACCACCACAGGCCGCTTGTTCAGAAATTTTGATGTCATCGACCTCAATTGGAATTCCACGGTTTATTTCATTCTTGAAGGTGACAAAGCTGAGATGTCCAAAAGCTTTCATCTCACTTTGAGCAAAGACAACGAATCGATTCCGGTCACAGGCAACGCTATTTTCCTTTTCACAAAGAGTCAATTCGATGGCAAATGGCGAATTTTGCAGTGGAAGGATGAATCAGATTTGTAGATTAGCTAACTATTTGTTGCTTCAATGCTATAGACAAAAATGAAGCTTTTTTTAAAGAAAGGGAAGTAAATGGAAGAAAAAGTGTGCCCGGTGTGGGTTGGCTACATTCTTCTCAGCCCGGGAAGAAAATGGTTTGAAAATCCCAAAAAATTATTGAGTCCGTATATCTCCGAGGGCATGACCGCGCTGGACGTGGGCAGTGCTATGGGCTTTTTCAGTTTGCCAATGGCAAAAATGGTCGGCAAAAGCGGCAAAGTGATCTGCGTCGATGTACAGGAAAAAATGGTTCAAAAGCTGGCAAAACGCGCCCGAAGGGCAGGATTGTCCGATGTCATTGAAACGCGGGTTTGCCCCTACAACACTCTTGGCCTCGATGATCTGAAAGAAAAAGTCGATTTTGTTCTCGCGTACGCTGTGGTCCACGAAATGCCGGATGCTGCAAATTTTTTCGCAGAAATTTTTGATGTTTTGAAATCCGGCGGAAAAGTTTTCTTTGCCGAACCCAAAGGCCATGTTTCCAACGAAGACTTTGAGGCGACGCTCGCTATTGCAGAAGAAAAGGGATTTTCGATAGTAAAAAAATGGGAGATTCGGAAAAGTCAGGTGGCTTTATTGCAAAAATAGCTTGCTGCGTTGAAGCCGGATCATTAAGTGCTGTCCTTTTCGAAAAATATACAAAATTCACGGAGGCATTCGGGTTAAGTCCCCAATTCCCCTCTTGCTTTTTTGCTAAAAATTTCGTAAAATTAAGAAAGCAAAAAGCGAATTGAATCAGAAACGAGGGAACGAAATGCGTGCAGTTGTGCAGCGGGTCAGTCGTGGTGCTGTTTCTATCGATGGCGAGAAAAAAGGCGAGATCGGGGGGGGACTTGTCATTTTGCTTGGCATCAAACATGGAGACGCAGAAGCAGATGCCAAATACCTGGCGGAGAAATGTGTTAATTTACGGATTTTTGCCGATGGTGACGGCAAATTCAATCTTTCTGCCCTTGATGTGGGTGCGGAAATTTTAGTCATTTCTCAGTTCACTCTTTACGGTGACACGCGGAAGGGACGGCGTCCCAGCTTTATTGAAGCGGCACCGCCGGAAATTTCCGAGCCTCTGTATGAGAAATTTGTGGAAAATATAAGGCAGAGCGGGCTCAAAGTGGAAACGGGTGAGTTTGGCGCCATGATGCTGGTTGAAATTTACAATGACGGGCCGGTTACTTTAATTGTGGAAAGCAAGGAGAAATAATGAACAAAGACGGTTGCATTTTTTGCCAAATTGCGAGTGGTGAGCTTCCTGCCGAAAAGGTGTATGAGACAGCTCGAGTGGTCGCGTTCAAAGATATTCGTCCACAGGCGCCGGTGCACATTCTCGTTATTCCCAGGGAGCATATTGAGACAGTGAATCATATTCAGCCCGAACACAGGGAGCTGATTGGCGAAATGTTTCTGGCGGCTCAGGAAATAGCCAAAAAATTCGGCGTTGCTGACAGCGGCTATCGGACGGTTTTCAATTGCAATCGCGATGCGGGACAGGATGTGTACCATCTTCATCTGCATGTTTTGGCCGGCAGAAAAATGACTTGGCCCCCGGGGTGATTATTTGGTTCCTTGATGAAAAAAATCATCAAATTATCCTTGAAATGGAAAATAATTTTTTCATAAGAAAAAAGGAAAAAAATCTTGATTTTAACCTCAATAATTATTATATTTTTAGCTTGAAATTTGAAGAATGAAATTTAAAACCAAACATAAATGAAAACGAGAGGAGGTTGGTTCCTGAATGCCCGGTGTTAAAGTACGCGAGGGTGAGAGTTTCGAAAAAGCATTTAAACGGTTTACGAAAGCTTGTGAGAAATCTGGATTGATGTCTGAGATCAAAAAACATCAACATTTCGAAAAGCCGAGCGAACGACGCAAACGAAAACTCAACGCTGCAAGACGAAAAATGCGCAAATTGCAACTGATGGAAAACAGTCGCTAATTTTCAAAAGTAAATTTCCAGTATCTCGTTTTGAGGAGGAGCAATCATGTCATTAACTGACCAATTGATGGCGGAACTGAAAAATGCGATGAAGAAGAAAGATAAAACGAGGGTCGATACTGTTCGGTTGCTCATTTCTCAATTGAAAAACGCGCGCATCGATAGCGAAGGTGAATTGTCGCCGGAGCAGGAGATGCAGGTTTTATTGAGCGCAGCAAAGAAAAGAAAGGAGGCAATTCAGGCTTATAAGAGCGGCGGTCGGGAAGATTTGCTGGAAAAGGAACTGGCTGAATTAAAAATAATTGAGGAGTTCCTTCCTGCCCAGCTTTCTGACGAGGAAATTGAAAAAGAAGTCGCTGCCGTTATTGAGCAAATCGGTGCTACCGGGATGAAGGATCTGGGTAGAGTGATGGGCGAAGCCATGAAAAAACTAAAAGGCAAGGCAGACGGCAAGAAGGTGCAGGCAATTGTCCGTTCGAAATTAGCTTGAATTGAAACTCAAAAAAGAAAATAAAAAAGTGAATAAAGATTTGCTGCTTTATTCGCTTTTTTTATGCGTAGCAAAAAACGGAAAAGATCAATGCCGGAAGGACTATCATCATTTCTGCGTGATAATTTTGTAGATTTGATCATTGTCGTTACTATTGCAGCGGCGATTTATCGGGGATACAGGCGCGGTTTCATAAAGGAATTTCTGGGATTCGCCGGACTTTTTGTTGGCGTGATTTTGGGCGTGCGCTATATGTCAGATTTATCCTCGCTATTGATGACGTTTAATTTGGAGTCGCAAACGACGACGATCATATCTTTTCTGGTCATCTTTTTGACAGTGATGTTTTTCTTTCGCTGGTTAGCGCAGAAATTTAAAATTCTCTCAAAACTTTCCTTCACCCTGGGCGGCATAGACCGGCTGGTTGGTATGGGATTTGGATTGATTAAGGGCGCACTTTTAGTGAGCATTGTGACGGTTTTATTGAGGATATCAGGAATATCTTTTATTTTAAGCGAACCTTTCAGCAAATCTCAGTTATATAAACCGATGCAGCAGGTACTCCCGTTAGCATATTCTTTTTCAAAAGTTTTCATCATCGGCAATTACAAAAAATTTAGTAAGGAGCTACAAGAGTCGTTGAATTTGGATAAGCAGGCGTTCCCCGATCAAAACCTGAATGACCTGATTCACGACTTTCAATAAATTTAGTCTGGTATTTTATTTTGAATGAAGATATTTTTGACATACTTGAATTTGACAAAGTTCTTGACCATTTATCACAACTCCCTGTTTCACCTTTAGGCGAAAAAAAAATTCGTCGCATTCACCCACTCACTAGTCCGGATTTAATTCAACATGATCTTAATTTAGTTACCGAATTGCGTGAAATTTTGGATTTTGATGATCCGTTTCCCATCTCCGGCTTACAGGATATTACCGAGGCCTTGGCGCAATTAAAAATTGAAGGCAGATTTTTGAATGCCGAAGAATTGAGCCGTATCGCGGGAACGCTGGAAGTTGCCCGGAAAATGAAAGCTTATTTTGCAGACAGGCAGGAAAAGTATCCCCATTTGACGGAAATTGTGCGTCACGTCCATAGTTTTTCCGATGAAGAGTCTGAAATTAATCGCTGCATTGACAAATCGAGTTTTATGGTTTTTGACAAAGCATCGGCAAATTTGAACCGAATTCGCCGATCCATCGTTACCCAGGAAGAGCAGATCAGAAAAAAACTGGAATCAATGGTAACGAATTTTGCGGCAAAGGGATACTTGCAGGAAAATGTTATTGCCATGCGCAATAATCGCTTAGTGCTCATGGTCAAAGATGCGTACAAGGGAAAAGTTCGCGGTCTGATTCACGATCAGTCTGCCACGGGTGCTACAGTTTTTGTGGAGCCGTTGGAAATGCTGGAGATGAATAATCGTATTCGCGCATTGCGCATCGATGAGAAGCGGGAAATCGAAAAAATCCTTTCGACGCTCAGTGAATTGATTCGGGCAAAATTGCCGGAGATTCAGACAACTCTGGATTCACTGGGTCAATTGGATTTTATTTTCGCAAAGGCGCAGTTGTCCCGCACCATGAAAGCAGCGTCGCCGGCGGTGAACAACGAGAATCGGCTGGAAATTATCAACGGAAAACACCCATTGTTAGTGTTGCGCTACGATGATCAGCGCGAAGTGGTGCCGCTGAACCTTCGCATGGGAGAAGAATTTCGCACGCTGGTAATTAGCGGGCCTAATGCCGGCGGGAAAACGGTGGCATTGAAAACAGTGGGATTGTTATGCTTGATGACAGCCTGCGGTTTGCACATTCCGGCGGAAGCAGGCAGCGACATGCCGGTTTTCCATCAGATCTTTGCCGTGATCGGCGACCAGCAGTCTTTGGAAAATGACCTTTCTACCTTTTCTTCGCACGTGGCTTCACTGAAAAAAGTCATCGATGAAGCGGATCGCGAAAGCCTCGTTCTTGTCGATGAGATCGGAGCTGGGACAGATCCCGAAGAGGGAGCAGCGCTGGCAATTGCAGTTCTGGAATCTCTGACGAAAAGAGGTTGCCTCACACTGGTTTCCACGCATCAAGGGGCATTGAAAGTTTTTGCGCACGATACTCCGGAAGTGGAAAACGGTTCCATGGAATTTGACAGGGAGACTTTGCAGCCAACCTATCGTTTTCGGGTGGGAATTCCGGGCTCCAGCTACGCTTATGAAATTGCCAATCGGCTGGG
>NATN01000113.1 GCA_002085355.1 Candidatus Zhuqueibacterota bacterium 4484_87
ACAGGAAGTTTCAAATTTCGTTTCACACACCCAACGGTGTGCATCCCAGGGAAATTACGGTTGAATTGGCAAAAACGATGTACAAATCGAATTTCAAAACCATCCGACTGAGCTACGAGACCATTGATAAAGCAAGGCAAGCGGAGATGGGAAATAAAGTCTCTGACGAGACATTAAAACAGGCAATTGATAACCTGGTCGCAGCAGGCTATCAGGCACGGCAGATCGATGTCTATGTCATCATGGGAATCCCTGGCCAAATGCCGGAGGAAGTGATCGAAAGCATGTTATTTGTGGTGAGCCTGGGCGCAAAGGCCCGTCTGACTTCTTTTTCTCCGATCCCCGGAACAAAAGACTGGAAACGGTCCGTTGAATTATACAATATGCCCCCGGATATTGATCCTCTTCTCACCAATAACACGCTTTTTCCGTTAGCAAGAGAAGAATTTCCGAGCGAAACATTTGAAAAATTGAGGAAATTATCAAGAGTGCTCAATTACGGCATTGATAACGGGGTTAATTTTACAGAGCAATCGCGTTTTGCGCAAAGCTTACGCAGGAGTCTTGGCCGCTGGGAATAAAATACCAGCTAATTCGCTGAAAATTGGAACTAACCGTCCTGCTGAAAACGTACAATAAGCAAATGATTTTCCGAAAATTACCAAAATATCTTTGAGCAATTGACCTGCATTTGCAAGAAAATTTCGTATCGGAATATGAATAGCAAAAAAGCAGAAGCGGTTTAAATCACGTTTGCATAGGTTTTGCAATGAATTATAATGCAAACAAGAAGGAGGTTTTTGATGATTGTTGATTTCATTCATTGGCTGGGCCATGATAGCTTTCTCATCAAGGATTCTGACAAAATTTTATACATTGATCCCTGGAAATTACCAACAAATTCCCCGAAAGCGGATTACATCTTTGTTACACACAGCCATTACGATCATTTTTCCCATCCGGATATTGAAAAAATCAGGAAAATCGACACGAAAATTATCGCGCCCGTCGATGTTACGGACAAGCTGAGCGGCAATGCATTGCCGCTGAAGCCAAACCAGACCATTCGGCTCGACAGTTTGGCTGTTGAAGCTGTACCGGCGTACAATATTGACAAAACTTTTCATCCCAAAGAGAAAGAATGGCTGGGATTTATCATTCAATTATCCGGAGGATTGAAAATCTACCACGCCGGAGATACGGACTTCATTCCGGAAATGAAAAATATCAAGGCGCAAATAGCCTTGCTGCCTGTGAGCGGAACCTATGTTATGACAGCGGCGGAGGCAGCAGCAGCAGCGAACACTTTCCGCCCGGAAGTCGTGATTCCCATGCATTTCGGAGATATTGTCGGTAGCGAGGCGGATGCCGAAATGTTTCAAAAAGCATTTCAAGGGGAAACAATTATCAAAAAAGCAGAAAAATAGCAAAGAGCAGAAATAAGTTTGCTACGTTTTTTTGAAGTCGGGGATTCTCATCGATCTTCTAATGTGGTTAGCAGTCAAAATATGGTTGATATTGCCCTTCAAATTTTATTGACAGTAATGTGCGCATTATTTTCTTTTTCTGCGCCGGCAAATTCAAATGAATTGGTCTCTGCGAGCCCGTCATTTATGATCGGTCTGTAGCGATTGAAATTAGCAGTCGTGTACCTTCCGGAGCCAATTTGACGAAAATTTTGCACTCCGTTTTTCCGATAAAAGGGATTTCCAACCGGTAATTGCTGCTTTCGCACAAAAAATTTCCCCGCAAAAAACCAGAGCAGGTAATTCCTATCTCATCAAGATAAACAGACTGGGAGAGATCGAATTTTTCAGGTACTCTATTGATGCCAGCGTCTCCGTCATTGTGAATCGTTTGTCCGAAAGAAGTTTTTCCTGCGGATTTGATACTCTGAAGACTAATGTGAAGAAATGCTACTTTTAGGGAATTGTGCAATGAACTCTATATGATGCTATTCTATCTCCCAAAATGGGAGTCCCAAGCTTTTATTGGCATTTGCCGATATTTTTCAATATTTTTCAATGGGATGTCGACTTTTTCCTTGATCCGCAAATAGGTGATGAATTTGAAATTCTTTTTCAAAGGGAGTTTGAATCAGGCATCGGGAAATTCTGTGGTTACGGGAAAATCTTGTACGCTGCTTACCATGGCAGAAAAAATGACTTCTATGCGTTTTTTTTCATAACCCGCCTGCGGAAGATGGGTACTGCATTATGGATTTTATGACCATAGAAAGCCGGTCAGCCCGCTAAAAATCAAAAATTCTTCGGCGAAACCGGCCTCACCGGAGAATATTCCGAACTTTTTGTTAACAAAGAGAAATTTAGAGAAACTGTTAATGCAGGAAATGACAAAGGAATTTTATTCAAATCATGCTCGAAGACTTGGGAGAAAATGTCTGCTGTGATGGCTATTTTTGTCGTTAAAATTTATTTGACTTGAAAAATATCTTGACTTTCATATTTAAAAATATTAATTTCAAACATAGGAAATTGAAATAAAATTAGGCAAACTTACAAAATGACAAAATAATATTACAGCGATCAACAACAATGTAAAAATCGAAGGAGGGTCACATGGCCAACGGCATTTTCAATGTTCCGATTCCTAAAAATGAGCCGATCCTGGCTTACGAACCGGGCAGTCCGGAAAAACGGGCGGTAAAAGAAAAATTGGATGAAATGCTCTCCCAAAAACTAGATATTCCGCTTTACATTGGCGGCAAGGAAATTCGCACAGGAAATTTGGGCGAATGCCGCGTTCCGCATAATCATCAGCATATTTTGGCGACATATCACAAAGCTGGCAAAAAAGAAGTTGACATGGCCATTGAAGCGGCGCTTGAAGCACGTGAGAAATGGGCAAAGATGAGTTGGGAAGCGCGCGCGTCAATATTTTTGAAAGCAGCGGACTTGCTGGCTGGTCCCTGGCGCGCAACATTAAATGCCGCGACTATGCTCTGCCAATCTAAAACCATTTTTCAGGCTGAAATTGATTCTGCGTGTGAATTAATCGATTTTTATCGTTTTAACCCATATTACATGCAACAAATTTACCAGCAACAGCCCGCTTCATCCAGGTCATGCTGGAATTATGTTGAGCATCGGCCACTGGAAGGTTTTATTTTCGCGGTAACCCCGTTCAATTTTGCCTCCATTGCTGGCAATTTGCCCACAGCACCGGCAATGATGGGAAATGTTGTACTATGGAAACCAGCTTCGTCAGCAGTTTATACAGCCCATTTCATCATGCAACTTTTGAAAGAGGCAGGTTTGCCTGATGGCGTCATCAATCTGGTAGCAGGGTCCGGCGCTCAGGTGGGCGATCCGGTGCTCGATAGTCCACATTTAGCAGGAATCCATTTTACCGGCTCCACCGCAACTTTCCAGCGCATGTGGAAAACTGTGGGAAATAATATTCAGAAATATCATACATATCCGAGAATCGTTGGCGAAACAGGCGGAAAAGATTTTGTCTTTGTCCATAATTCCGCTGATCTGGAGGCAACGGCAACGGCGCTGATTCGCGGTGCCTTCGAATATCAGGGACAGAAATGTTCTGCTGCGTCCCGCGCCTACATCCCAAAATCCTTGTGGCCTGATCTCAAAGAAAAATTAGTGTCCGAAGCCAAAAAAATAAAAATGGGGAATCCAGAAGATTTCACAAATTTCATGTGTGCAGTGATTGATCGTGCAGCTTACGAAACAATCACGGATTATATCAATTATGCCAAGGAGTCAGCAGAAGCGGAATTTATCGTTGGTGGTGAATACGATGACGAAAAGGGTTACTTTATCGAACCGACTATCATCCTGACGACAAATCCGAAATTCAAACTCATGGAAGAGGAAATTTTTGGGCCTGTGCTGACGATTTATGTGTATCCTGATGAAAAATATGAAGAAACTTTGCATCTGTGCGATGAAACTTCGCCCTATGCACTCACAGGCTCTATTTTTGCAAATGACAGAGAAGCGGTCGTTCTTGCGACAGAGATATTGACCCATGCTGCTGGTAATTTTTACATCAACGATAAACCGACGGGTGCAGTTGTGGGACAACAACCCTTTGGCGGAAGCCGTGCCTCCGGTACCAATGACAAAGCCGGTAGCCTGGTCAATTTGTTGCGCTGGGTCAGCCCGAGAACGATAAAAGAAAATTTCGTACCTCCAACAGATTTCAGCTACCCGCACATGAAGGAAAAATAATACTTTCTTTACAGAAAAGGCGCATAACCGAATTACAGATTATGCGCCTTTTTCTTTGCTGTAAAAATTATGGAACGATACGAATTTTATTGTCAGGAATAGGAACCTGTTCCACTTCCACGCGCGCTTCATCAAACAATGCCATGACCAAATTATATTTATCGGGATAACCTTGAGCCACAACCACCTTCTTAATCCCGGCATTGACGATCATTTTTGCACAAATGATGCAGGGAAAATGCGTACAGTAAAGTGTGGCCCCTTCGATGGAAACTCCGTGCACGCCGGCTTGAATAATCGCATTTTGTTCTGCGTGAATCGCCCGACAAATTTCATGTCGCTCGCCGGACGGAATATTTAGCTGATTCCGCAGGCAGCCGAGACGGAGACAATCGTTGGTTTTTCGCGCAGCGCCGTTGTAGCCAGTGGTCAAAACATGCCTGTTTTTCACGATTATTGCGCCCACATGATGACGCAGGCACGTAGAGCGTTCGGCAACCAAGAAAGCCATTTTCATAAAATATTCTTTCCAAGTCGGACGCAAGCGTAATTCGACTTGCGAGACAGTGTGATCAATTTCTTTGTAAAATTCTTTTCTTGAACCTGAATTTATTATGCGGAACTCAGCCATACGCATGCATTTTGATAGATTCTGCTCGTGTGCGTCATCACTTTTCTCTCTGTTTTCCATGGCGATAAATTGATCCAGCGAATCCACATCTTCTATTCTGCCGCGCTCTTTCGCCCTTTGATAGCGCAGCTCTGGCGGGGCGTCGATGGAGACCATGAAAAAATTCGGGAGTTCCCGCAATGACAAAATTTCTGCCGGGTTTCGGATGCTGTCAATGACAACTTTATTGTCTTTAATTTTCTCTTTCGTACGATCAGCAAGCACACTGGGACCAAATTCCCGCCGCAGTTCATTTCCCACTTCTATCAGATTTTGCCGCGATAACGGTAATTTTCTGGCTTCTAATTCTTCGCGAATAATGTCAGACAATGAATAAGAAGTAAACCCTTTTGTTTCAAGATAATGCACAAATTCAGTCTTTCCCGCTGCATTGGTGCCAGTTAATCCGATAATCATTGCAAATCCAGTGTTTGATTATGAGTTCCATGCTATTTGATTCAAAACATAGGGAAATTTTTTCAATCTGTCAAGTTATTTTTTTTAAATAATTGTAAAAAATGAGAAAGATGGAAGTTAACCGATTGATAAATAATGAGATTAGCTAAAAATAAACCTAATAACTTTAGATTCAATAAATTAAGACGAAAAGAATGATACTTTTAAATTTACAGAAAATTTATTTGGAATAGTTATTGCATAGTTTCGGGAATAAGTTAATAGGACAAATTTCAAATAAGTTAGCCAGTTGAGTGACAGCTAACTTCCAAAGAATCAATAAATACGCTACAGAAAAAATGCTAACTTCTTCCTGATTTAGGGTATAAGAAAGAGAAATGTCTCGGCATGAGACATGGGTGAAAACTGCCCAAAAAAAGTGTATTTCAAAATGAATATTCCATGAGAAAGGAGCAACTGTGCGAAAGTACGTCTTCTTTTGTATGAGTTTGCTTTTGTTCATCGCAAGTTGTGCCAGCAACCGCTATGCCACCGCAGACAGATATCTGCAGGCGGAAAATTATGAACTTGCCCTGAAAGAGTACATTCATCTCGCCGAGGCGCAAACTTCGTTTAAAATGTCCAAAGACATTCCCGCGCTTACCGGGGCCATGATTGCCTATTATGGTTTGGGGAAATACAAAGAGTCCTTTGATTTGAGTAAACGCATCCTGTCATTGCAAACATACAACAGCGCGGCAATATTCTATGCAGGATTGAATCTGGAACAGAAAAAGAAATTTTCCCTTGCAAAAAGGATTTATCGGTACTATCAATTTCTGTCACCTTCTGACTCCTACTACGAATTGATCAGAGCCAGATTCAATTTTATGGTGGAAAAAGAGATGGAAGCCCGGGCTAAAATGGCACTTCAGTTGGAAAAAAGCGTGGGAGTCGGTCAAGTTGTCGATAATACGCTTGCTGTGCTCTATTTTGCAAATTTAGCAGAAGATCCGCGCTGGGATGCTGTCAGCAAGGGATTGGCGGAAATGCTCATCACAGATTTTTCGCAAGTGGAAAAATTGCGCGTGATCGAGCGCATACAATTACAAAAATTGCTCGATGAAATGGAATTGGCAATGTCGGGACTTGCTGATCCAAAAACTGGTCCGAGAATGGGACGCCTCGTTCGCGCAAAAGAGTTGGTTCACGGGGGTTTTCTGATTAAAGCAGGCCGTTTTTTGACGATCAATTCTGAAGTTATCGATGTCGCGCAAAACAAACAAATGATTGGCGAGGAATTTAAGGGTGAGCTAAAAGACATCCTGAATATTGAGAAAAAAATCGTCTTCAAAACTCTTGATGAATTGAATATTCAGTTGACAACCAAAGAACGAAGAAGGATTCAAGAAAATACGACGAAAAGCATCGATGCCTTCTTGGAATTTTGTAAGGGGCTGGATGCCTATGACCTTGGCAATTACGAAGCAGCTACGAATCATTTCAAAGCCGCGCTGCGTTTTGATGCCAAATTTCGGTTGGCGAGAAATATGGCAAATCAATCCTTCTCAATGGGATTTATTCGGAAGGGTAAATTTGCAGCGATGCATCCGATGATCAGGAGACACGGGTTGGGGAGAGCAGGCTTAAGACCAAGACGGGGAGCCAGAACAGCGAGGCCGGGAGCGAATCGGTTCGCTCAATTTCGGTTACACCAGATGTCACGTAACTTAGATTTAGGCTATTTGCCAGGGAATCAATCGCGAAACGGAAGCTCAGAATTGTTGCAAGATGATGTTGTGCAATATCTGCCAGACTGGATCATCAACAGAGAAATTTTGCCACTGCCGCCAAAACCACCGGCAGTACAAAATCCGAATACGCCGTAAAAAATAAAAAACAGGTGGAGCCTTAACCATGAGATATACTTTTGGGACAATTTTACTTTTTATTGCAGTTGTGGCTTTTATTTTGCCGTCTGATACATTGGCGCAAAACAGAGTGCCAATCATCGATACTGTGCAAGTGAGCCAGGACCCAAACACAAAAATTGTCGAAATTGATTACAGCGTCTTTGATCTTGATCAGGATACAATGGTCGTTCTCCTTCGCGTATCAGCGGATGGCGGGCAGACTTTTCGTGTGCCTGCACAAACTTTCAGTGGAGATTTTGGACTGAGAATAACTTCCGGAGACAGAAAAATTTACTGGGACGCGATGAAAGATTATCCCGAACATTATGGCGAAAATTATGTGGTGAAACTCTGGGCTTCAGATGCAAAAATAGACCTTACCAACATTGTCCCCGAAGGTTTTTTCAATATGGGCGTGAGCGGCGGAACCGATAATGTGTTGCACGGCGTAGAAACGGATACATTTTGGATAAGCCCTCACGAAGTGACCAATGAAGAATACCGGCTTTTTTGCGACCTCACAGATTATCCGCATCCGCCAGAAGGCGGAACAGATTTAGCCCCAGTTGGCTATTTTGTGAATTATCCCAAATATCCTGTTGTTGGCGTCAGTTGGTGGGATGCCCTTGCCTATTGCAATTGGCTGAGCGAAGTTGCCGGACTCGA
>NATN01000114.1 GCA_002085355.1 Candidatus Zhuqueibacterota bacterium 4484_87
CTGAGGATTATTTTTGCGGTTCTTACGGTTTTGTCGCGGAAGATCAATATCGCGAATACACAACGCCCTACGCTGGTATGCCGCAGGTGATTAAGCCGGACGGGCTGTGGAATTCCCAGCAACGTTTCGGCCTGTATCGTTGGCACATCATGGATCCCATTCGTTTTGAGAAAGATCTGCGCGTCACAATTCAGGCGCTGGGCTGGCGCTCCGGCGGGCGATATTTGCCGCTGCAAGATGACATTTCTTCGGTGGCATTTTGGTATCAAACAGAACCGCACGCGCCGTTTCCGCCGCTGCCGGCGAAGGATGATTTAGAGATCAAATGAAAAATGACTTTGGCGGATTAAAGGAATAACTTGCTTTTTGCAAAATTTTGTTTTGAAAAAAATATTAATTATTTTTTCGCCACCAAGACTCAAAGATCACGCCGTAGGTGGATTCGTCTTCGGAATGACCTTTGTAGCTAATCATTTTTTAATTTGCAAAAGTTTAATTGCTATATTTTAAGGAAAATCAGGGCAGTGGCGGGGCTTCGTGGTTTTCGTGCACTTCGTGGTTTTTCAAATTTACAAAAGTTTAGCAAATAATTACCTCAAAAACGATATTTTGGCTTGACTTTGCCAATTTTATTTATTATATTGGCTCATAATAGCCAATATTATCACTTATATTGGAATTAAAATGCCAATATCACAGAAAGAATTAGCAAATCAAAATCCCTGGTGGGAGAACAAAGCTGCCATTCATGATGATTTTAAAATCAAGGAATTTGAAGAGAGCCAGCTCCAATATTTTCATCCGCTTCTTTCAAAAAAATACAAGCCATTCTCGTTAAATATCGTACGAGGCCCCCGTCAGGTCGGAAAATCAACATCATTAAAACTGCTCATCCGCAATTTGCTTGCCAGGGGAACAAATCCATATTCCATATTTTTCTTTGATTGCGAAATGTTGTTCACATCCCTTGAAATTAAAGAAATTATCGAAGCATATTTCAATTTCCTTAGTCTTATGAGAATTAGGGGCACTACCTACATTTTTCTCGACGAAATTACATCAGTGCCTGACTGGAGCAGAATTATCAAATTTCTCATAGACAGCGGCATATTTCAAAAATCTGTGCTATTTTTAAGCGGTTCAAATGCCATTGATTTGAAAAAAGGCGCTGATCGATTGCCGGGACGCAGAGGTTCGGGAACTGAATGGAAAATGCTTCCTGTGTCTTTTCGAACATTCATTCAATTGACGGATAAAAAACTTTTTGAAGAAATTCCTCCGTTGCCCGTAACATCATTCTCGGTAAATGAAATTTATGAAGCCTCTGTGCCGCTTTTTCCCCATAACGATAAATTGGCCAAACTGTTGAACTCTTACCTTGTTAGCGGCGGATTCCCTAAAATTCTAAATGCCAATTTGCAAAACATCCAAATCCCACAAGAATTGTATACTAATTACCTGGCTTGGATTCGTGGAGATATTGCCAAGCATATAAAAAATGAACGTCGCGGACTTCAAATCTTGACTGAGCTGCAATCGGTAATGAGTAGCCGCATTGGGTGGGACAATATTGCCAAGAAAATTGGCAGCGTATCTCATCATACCATAGAGGATAACATTGCAATATTTGAGGGTATATTTTTAGGTAAACCACTTTATCAATTTGATTTTCATAAAAAACAATTTTCATATCGTAAAGCCAAAAAATTTTATTTTCTGGACAATCTTATCTATTTCATTATCAAAGGTATTCATGAAAAATGGAACGACATTTACCGGAAAAGCCTGGAATTAGTTCAGGATTCTTCTCAATGCGGGAAATTGGTGGAGCAGCTTGTTTGTAACCATCTATTCCGCCTTCCCGAAGATTACTTTGGGGACAATCTTGGCTTCTTCAGCAACAAGAGTGAAGTTGATTTTCTTTTGCTTTTGAACAATGAAATCTATCCTATTGAAGTGAAATATCAACAATCATTCTCAGAGTTCGATTTTATGCCGTTCAAAAAATTAGGGTTTCCAAAGGGAATAGTGATCACGAAAAGTACATTAGCTAAAAAAGATAATTATATTGCAATACCGACTCCAATTTTTCTTAGCATGTTGGATATTTAAAACCACAAAAGACGCAGAGCAGGCACAATGGATACAAAGAATACTTTCTGAAAATAAATAAGCAAATCCTTCGTTCCCTTCGTGGTTTTTGTTAATTTTTTTCACTTTTGGAGAATTTAGTCTGCAATTAAATTGGGAGAAACTCAAATGAAAAAATTCACGATCAGCATCTTCATCCTACTTCTTTCTCTGACGTTGCTCGTTCCGGCTTCAATCTGCCAGCAAAAAGATTTTCGCAATCCCAAATTGCCAATCGAACTGCGGGTCGAATTACTTTTACAGCAGATGACGCTGGAAGAAAAAATCGCTCAAATGCAATGTGAACTTTTGAATTTAGATGAAAAATATGAATTCCCGCAACAGGGAATCGGTCAACTGGCAGTTCCCCTAAGAAAATTTGACGCAAAAGCTGGCGCTGAAAAATATAATGAGCTGCAAAAGAAAATTCTTGAAACAACCCGATTGGGAATCCCTGTCATCATTCACGACGAAGCGCTCCACGGGCTGGTTGCCAAAAAAGCAACCAGTTTTCCCCAGGCCATCGGACTTGCAAGTACCTGGAATCCGGATTTAATGTACTTGATCGCCAGCGCCGCTGCCGAAGAAACTAAAAGCCGCGGTATCCACCAGATTCTTTCTCCGGTGGTAAATATTGCACGTGATATGCGCTGGGGAAGAGTAGAAGAGACGTACGGAGAAGATACCTATCTGACCTCGAAAATGGGCGTGGCTTTTTGCAAGGCTTTTGAAGAAAAAAACATCATTACCACTCCCAAACATTACGTGGCAAACATCGGCGATGGCGGCAGGGACAGTAATCCGGTGCATTTCAGCGAACGGCTGCTGCGGGAAATTTATTTTCCTGCATTCAAAGCCTGTTTTCAGCAGGCAGGTGCGCGTTCTGTGATGGCGGCTTACAATTCTTTCGATGGCATTCCGTGCAGTTCCAACCGCTGGCTTTTGACCGATATTTTGCGGAACGAATGGGGATTCAAAGGATTTGTAGTTTCCGATTACGGCTCTGTGGGCGGGATATTTGATTTACATCATACGGCGGGTTCCAAAGAAGAAACTGCTGCGCAAGCCGTCGCTGCCGGCATGGATGTAGAATTGCCCGGAATTTACATCTTTGGAGATCCGTTGAAAAATGCTGTTAAAACCGGAATGCTGGACGAATCCGTGATTAACACTGCCGTGCGTCGAATTTTGCGGGCAAAATTTGAATTGGGGTTATTTGAAAATCCATTTGTCCATCCGCAAAAAGCGGAACAGATTAACGATTGCGAGGCGCATCGAAAGTTGGCGCTGGAGGCTGCCCGCCAGTCCATTGTTTTGTTGAAAAATGAAAATCATTTGCTCCCATTGTCGAAAAAAATCAAATCAATCGCGGTTTTGGGGCCTCTGGCTGATAAAGCCAAACTCGGCGGATACAGCGGCTTTGGCATGAAAAAAGTGTCACTTCTTGAAGGGTTGAAGAACAAATTGGGCGATGATGTGAAAATTTTCTTTGAAAGAGGCGCGGAATTGGGTTCTGTCTCACTTCCGCCCATTCCGGGGAAATTTTTGCGGACCTCAAAAGCTTCCGCCGCAAGAAAAGGCTTGACCGGTGAATATTTTGACAATAAAAATTTGCAGGGAAAACCGGTTTTAGTGCGCACTGACGAGAAAATTTACTTCGACTATGCAAGCGGCTCGCCGGATTCGACATTGCCAGCCGACCAATTTTCCGTGCGCTGGACGGGAAAACTTGTTCCGCCAAAAACCGGCATGTATAAATTGGGACTGAGCACAGACGATGGCGTAAGATTTTATCTCGACGGCAAACTGCTCGTTGATCAATGGCGGGACAGAGGCACGACCACAGATCTGGTCAAAATAAATCTTGAGGCAGGCAGGGAATACGATGTAAAAATTGAATACTACGAAAACGGCGGTTACGCATTTGCCAGCTTTGGCTGGGATTTTGTGACCGGAGAAGATAAATTGCTCGAGCAAGCGGTTGCAACGGCGAAGAAATCAGACGCGGCAATCATCGTAGCTGGCATTGTCGAAGGCGAAGGCAAAGACCGCGCCAATCTGGATTTGTCCCCGGCACAGGAAAAATTAATCTCTGCTGTGGCAAAAACAGGCGTGCCGACAATCGTTGTTCTGGAAACAGGAAGCGCTGTAACCATGAGCAATTGGATTGACCAAATTGATGCCATTGTGCAGGCGTGGTATCCCGGCGAAGAAGGCGGAAATGGGCTGGCAGATGTTCTTTTCGGTGACTACAATCCCGGAGGAAAATTACCGATTACATTTCCCCAGTTCGTGGGCCAATGTCCCCTTTATTACAACCACAAACCCACCGGCAGAGGCTACGATTACGCGGACATGTCGGGCAAGCCGCTGTTTCCTTTCGGCTATGGCTTGAGTTACACGACTTTTTCTTACGGCGATATTCAATTATCCTCAGATAAAATCAAACCGGACGAAAATGTGACCGTTGTCGTTGAAATCGAAAATTCAGGAAAAATCAAGGGTGATGAGGTCGTTCAGCTTTATCTGCACGACACGGTTGCCAGCGTGGCGCGCCCGGTAAAAGAATTAAGAAGGTTCAAAAGAATTACTCTGGAACCAGGAGAAAAAAGAAAAGTTACTTTTACCCTGACGCCGGAAGATTTTGCATTTTATGATGCTTCCATGAAAAAAATCGTAGAACCAGGAACGATAGAAATTCTCATTGGCAGTTCGTCTGAGGATATTCGTTCCAAGGCTGAATTGGAAATTTTATAGGAATAAAAAATTTGGACACGGATGCACGCGGATTATGCGGATTTCCACGGATTTTTTAAAATAAATTGCTTTTGTAACAAAGAAAAAAGCAAAATCACACAGTGAAAATTTTGAGTAGAATAGCAATGGAATAGAATAAAAGCCTTACGGCTAAATTCCGAGATCCTGCCGCATTGGGATGAATTTTGAGCGGCAGCCTTTTACAAACCATCAAGCTTTAACTGATGAAATAAATTAGGACACGGATGCACGCGGATTAAACGGATTTCCGCGGATTTTAAATCTGCGGAAATCAGCGAAATCTGCGTGCTATTAAGAGCAATCAACAAACAAAAAGGAAAAGGATCAATGAACCACCACTTCGCATTAGAGACAACGTTTTTTTTAATTCCTTTATTTTTCTTCTTTGCTTTTGCAATCGGTCAGGTCAAGTCTGGCGATGAACCAGCTTTCAAAAACCCGAACCTTCCTCTTCGAGACCGCGTGGATGACTTGATTTCTCGCATGACTTTGGAAGAGAAAATCTCCCAGATGGTCCACGATGCTCCGGCAATCGAAAGGCTGGGAATTCCCAAATATAATTGGTGGAACGAATGTTTGCACGGCGTTGCTCGCGCCGGAAGAGCTACAGTATTTCCGCAAGCCATCGGATTGGCAGCGACGTGGGACACGGAACTTATCTATCGCATGGCTACTGCTATTTCCGATGAAGCGCGCGCTAAACATCACGAATTTGTGCGGCGCGGCAAGAGGCATATTTATCAGGGACTCACTTTCTGGTCGCCGAACATCAATATTTTTCGCGATCCTCGCTGGGGACGCGGACAGGAAACTTACGGCGAAGATCCGTTTTTGGCTGGCAAATTGGCAGTGCAATTTGTCCGCGGCTTGCAGGGTAACGATGAGCGCTATTTAAAATTGGTCGCCACGATCAAACATTACGCTGTGCACAGCGGCCCCGAGCCGGACAGACATTCGTTCGATGCAATTGTGGATGATCGGGATTTTCGCGAGACCTATCTCCCCCATTTCCGCATGGGCGTTGTCCAGGGTGGCTCCTACTCCGTGATGTGCGCCTACAATCGATTCCGCGGCGAAGCCTGTTGCGGCAGCGATTTTTTGCTCAATAAAATTCTTCGCGACGATTGGGGTTTTGAAGGATACGTAGTCTCCGATTGCGGCGCTATCTGGGATTTTTACACCGGACACAAAGTTGTTGAAACCCCGCCCGAGGCAGCGGCTCTGGGCGTAATTTCCGGAACTGATTTGAATTGCGGAAGCGTTTATCCGGCGCTGAAAGAGGCAGTGCAAAAGGGCCTCATCTCCGAAGCGGAGATCGATCGGGCGGTAAAACGACTTTTCACAGCAAGGATGAAATTGGGCATGTTCGACCCGCCGGAGATGGTGAAATATGCGCAAATTCCCTATAACGTTGTTGATTGTCCAGAGCATCGGCAATTGGCGCTGGAAACTGCGCGCAAATCAATTGTGCTGTTGAAAAATGAAAATAATTTGCTGCCATTGTCCAAAAATTTGAAAAAAATTGCCGTCATCGGGCCCAACGCGGACGACGTGTTGGTTCTTCTGGGAAATTATCACGGCACTCCGGTTGACCCGGTCACTCCTTTGCGCGGCATCAAAGAAAAGATCGGTGCCACAACGGAAATTTTGTATGCGCAAGGATGCGAATTGGCGGAAAATATGCCTTCATTCGCGTTGTGCCGGAAAATGCTCTTTTCGTGGATGAAAAATTATCGCAGCCAGGTCTCACCGCCGAATATTTTGATAATCGGGATTTTAAAGGGAAACCGGCTTTCACGCGCATCGATGAAAAAATTGATTTCAATTGGTGGGACAGCGCGCCGCGCGAAGATTTTGACGATGACAATTTTGGTGTTCGCTGGAAAGGCTATTTGTTGCCGCCGGTCACCGGGGAATACTATCTCGGCGCCAATGGATTCAACGGATTCCAGCTTTACCACAACGATGAACTTCTGGCGGAACTCAATGCCCGACATCATCCTGTCGTCGTTTACAAAAAAGTGCATCTCGAAGCCGGTGTGCCCTATCGCATCAAAATGGAATTTTATGAACGCGCCGGAGATGCGCACATTCAGTTTTTGTGGCGAGTGCCTGAACCCAATCTTGAAGAAAAGGCGCTGCAAATCGCGCAAGAGGCGGATGCAGTGATTTTATGTCTGGGACTTCATCCCCGACTCGAAGGTGAGGAAATGGATGTGCAGGTTCCCGGTTTCAAAGGCGGGGATCGCCTGACGCTGGATTTGCCCGCGCCGCAGGTGAATTTGCTCAAGGAAATCGGTTCACTCAAAAAACCGGTCGTTTTGGTTCTTCTTAACGGAAGCGCACTTTCCATCAATTGGGCGAAAGAAAACATCCCGGCAATTGTTGAAGCGTGGTATCCGGGACAGGCAGCAGGAACCGCCATTGCCGACGTGCTTTTCGGCGATTACAATCCGGCGGGGCGACTGCCTGTGACTTTTTACAAATCCACAGAACAATTGCCGCCTTTTTCGGATTATCGCATGAAGGGAAGAACTTACCGCTACTTCGATGGCGAGCCGCTTTTCCCCTTTGGTTATGGCATGTCCTATACGACATTTCAATACTCGAATTTCCAACTGTCTGACAAAATTTCTACTGGCGATTCATTGAATTTGTCGGTCGAGGTGGAAAATATAGGAGATTTTGACGGCGAGGAAGTAGTGCAGGTTTATGTCAAAGATGTGGAATCGAGCTATCCTGTGCCGATTCGCTCACTGGCAGGATTTGAGAGAATTTTTCTGAAAAAAGGAGAAAAAAAGATCGTCTCTTTCGCTTTGAAACCGGAACAATTTTGTCTCATCACTGACAATGGAGAACGCGTTATTGAGCCGGGCATTTTTGAAATAAGCGTTGGCGGCGGAAATGTTGGCTATTG
>NATN01000115.1 GCA_002085355.1 Candidatus Zhuqueibacterota bacterium 4484_87
ATTTGCAGACCTGTTTTGGCGTCGGAGAGAATTTTCAATAAATCTGCTGAAGCGTGACTATTCCGGCGGAAATATTTTAAAAGGATTAAGAATGTTAAGTGGATCAAAGACTTGTTTGATCTTTTTTTGTAATTCAATGGACTTTTTCGAAAGCTCAATCTCGAGGAAGTTCATTTTTGTGATGCCGATGCCATGCTCACCGGAAATCGTACCGCCGAGTTTTACAGTCAATTCAAAAAGTTCACGCACAACGGACTCGGAGCGGCGAACGATCGTTTCATCTTTATGATGGTGGGTGAAATTCACATGGACGTTTCCGTCTCCTAAATGGCCGTAATTGTAATTCTGGAACTCATGTTTTGCCGCAATTTTTCTGGCGCCCTCGATCAATTGGGGAATTTGGCGAATGGGCACAGTCACATCTTCGCTAAATTTGAATTGGGAGCGCTCTTTTATCAGGTCACGAAATTTTCGGCGCACTGCCCATAGATTTTCCCTCTTTTCTGAACTCTCCGCCAGCAGCACGTCCAGCGCATCGTTTTGAAAGCACGCATCTCCCGCCAATGTTTGAATATCAGAGAAGAAAGCTAATAGCGTAATGGTTCGCGCTGGAAGGGGAATAAGCCGTAAAATTGCTTTAGTTACGATAGCCAGCGTGCCTTCTGAACCGACAATGAGGTTTGTTAAATCATAGCCGACAACCCCTTTGCGCGTTTGCACGCCTGTGTTCATAATCGTGCCGTCGGAGAGCACAATTTCCAATCCTAAAATATAATCGCGCGTGGTACCATATTTAAAGCAGTGCGGGCCTCCTGCGTCTTCAGCGATATTCCCGCCGATGGTGGATGTATCGTAAGATGCTGGATCCGGCGGATAGTAGAGCCCTTTTTCACTCACCGCATGATGCAAATCAAGATTAATTACGCCCGGCTCGACGAATGCGGTCATATTGATTTCGTCGATGGAAAGAATTTTATTCATGCGCAGCAAAGATAAAACAATGCCGCCTTTTACTGGCAGCGCGCCACCGGTGACGCCTGTACCAGCCCCACGGGGAATAACCGGAATACGGTATTTTGTGGCAATTTTCATAAGCTGCGATACCTGACCTCTATTTTCCGGCTCGACGACGATATCAGGCCAATAACGGAGATCTGTTCCGTCAAAATTATAGGCTTCCAGCTTTTCATTGTCCGTATAAATAAATTTCTGTCCGATGCTCGACCGAAGCTCGGAAATGATTTTTCCAAAATGTGGTTTCATGGTGTTATTCTCTTGAAGACACAATAAATCTGCTTCCTGGCAAAAACAAAAATGCTCTGTTTTATCAAACTGCTATTTCCTAAACTAATGAAAATTTTGGAAAAAAGCAAGTGAGAAAAAAACGTTGTTTGATCCCAGCCAGAGCGGGAGAGCTCGTAATTCTTCCAACAATTTCCCTCCTGTACAACATTTTGTGAAAGGGTAAGTGCAAAATGGGATTTCAAAATGAAATGGTATCCATTTCGAAAAGAAATGTTGTGTGAATAGAAATTTTTGGGCAAATAAATTACTCAAGTAAAATTAAAGTGTTACAGTATCTTATTTTATTTATAGCGTTTGTAAAAATATTATTGAATGGTATTTTTTGTTATGGAATAAATTTTGCCTTATCTTTAGAAATAAAGGGGGTGATCCTTGGCAGGGAAAACTCAACAAAAAGGGCAACTTTATGAGGGAAGAGATCGCATTTCAGACCGTGGATAATAGCTATGATTGGAGTCTGCTTTTAAATCGCACCAGGCATGCCGATTTGATGCAGACATGGGAATACGGAGAAGCGATCAAAAAAGCAGTTGGATTTGATCCCATCAGGCAAATTATTCTACGCAACGGTGAACCTCTTGCCATGGCGCAAGTCTTGTTGAAGGAAGTTTCCGGTATTGGGCCGGTGGCAAGAGTCCAGAATGGTCCGCTATTTTTTAATACGGATGATATCTGGCAGCCGATGACGGCGCTGATCGCCATGAAAGAATTGAAAAATTATTGGGTAAACCGCCAGCAACGGCATCTTTACTTCAGTCCTTGTTTATTTCCCAGTGAACTACCCAAAAAATGGCACAAGGAATTGAATCTGCAAACAGTTTCTGATCCTGTGTGGGAGTCTGTGAAATTGGATATTTCTCAGACCGAAGAGGACATTCGCCGTCAGATGAAGCGTCACTGGCGCAAAGCACTGGAACGCATTGAACGGGAAAATTTTCAGGCAAAAGTGAGCCATTCCGCCGATGATTTTCAATACTATCTTTTCCAATACCGCCTTGATGCCAAAAATAATACCTCAAGCTGGCCTTCGCCCGATTTGCTTTCTGCTTTTTGGCAAGCAAGCGGAGCAAACAGTCAATTATTTTTAGCCTATCGTGATGAGAAATATATAGCTGGTTTGATCACAACGGTTTTTGGCGATACGGCTTTAGCTTTGTCTGCGTGGGATGAGACGCATACGACAGACTTTATCGGTATGCGCTTTCTCATTTGGCGCGCCATTCAGTATTACCGTGATTTGCGTTATAAATGGTTCGATCTGGGCGGAGCCGATCCTTCGCGAAAAATGGGCGCGTCTGCGTTCAAAAGGACCACTGGCGGCTCTGAATACAGCTATGCGGGAAATTACGAGGCATTTCCGACATTTTTGCCCCGTGAATCTTCCGCTTCTCGTAAACGTGCTGATTTGCACGGTTTTTTGCCAGGACTGGATTGGCCTGTTGAAATCGAAGAAATTGAACTCGATCAGGAGACAGGTGTTACCAGCGGCGTTACCCGCGCGGTGGGAAACATCGTAAAGAAAAACCCTGACTGGGATGGCGTCTTAAATTCAAAGAAATCTCTTGTAACTTCGGGTTTGATCGATTCACTGGCTCTGGTTGATCTGGTTCAGGATTTGCAGGAGAGATTTGATGTCCATTTTTTCCCTGAAGAAATAATTGCTGAAAATTTTGATTCAATCAATTCCATTTGCCGGTTGATTCAGGAGAAAATGGCAGTTCACTTTTGAAATTGCACGGGACTGCGAATCAAAAAATGAAGTGTTTGGAATGTCTGAAAACAGAAAAATCACACTCAAACGGTTTTCGGGAGTTCGAATAACTCGAAACAAAACAGCGATTAGACCACCATGAATTTTACCTCGTTTGAATTTTTCATTTTTTTGATCATTGTTTACGTGCTTTACCTCACGGTTAATCACAAACTTCAAAATTTACTTCTGTTGCTCGCCAGTTATTTGTTTTATGCATGGTGGGATTGGCGATTCCTTGGCGTGGTTTTGTTTTCTACAATTATCGATTATTTTTGCGCTCTGAAAATTGACCAACACGACTTTCGAAAACATCGTAGAAAATACTTATTTCTGAGTTTATCGGTTAATTTATTACTGCTGGGATTTTTCAAATATTTCCATTTTTTTATTGATAACTTTATCCTGCTTTTTCAGAAAATGGGTGTACAGTTGCAGCCCTCTACGCTGCAAATCATTTTGCCCATCGGCATTTCATTTTTTACATTTCAGACAATGAGCTATACTATTGACGTTTATCGGAAAAAAATCAAGCCCACGAAAAATTTCATCGACTATGCGCTGTTCATCGCCTTTTTTCCGAAGTTGATCGCCGGACCTATTGAACGGGCGAATCGTTTTTTGCCGCAAATTGAACGGCAGCGGGAATTATCTGTTGATAAACTGAAAAGCGGCCTTTTACTGATTTATTGGGGTTTGTTCAAGAAACTTGTGATTGCGGATAATTTAGGCACAATGATTTCCTATTTCAGTGCGCGAAACAGTGAAGAATTGACTTCTGCGCTGGTTTGGGGGACGCTGTATGGATACGCAATTCAACTATACGCTGACTTTTCGGCTTACACAGATATTGCACGCGGAACCGCGAGGTTGATGGGATTTGAGTTATCTCACAATTTTCGCAACCCTGTTTTTAGTCGCAATATTCAAGATTTCTGGCAGCGCTGGCACATAAGTTTGACCTCTTGGTTCACTGATTACGTTTTTTTGCCGCTGGCGACGATAAAATTGAAGTACAGAGCTATCATTCCCTATGCAGCGATCTTTTTTACTTTTCTTCTTGTCGGTTTGTGGCATGGTGCCGGATGGAATTTTTTGCTTTGGGGTGGTTATAACGGTGCGGCGCTGGCAGGTTATCATTTTTTCAAAAGAAAGAAAAATCATCAAATCAAGAAAAAAATCGCGCGCGCGCTTCCACTGGGCGATTTAGTTGCCATGGCTGTGACGCTCAACTTTGTCATCATTGGATTGATTTTTTTTCGCTCAGCATCATTAGCCAGAGCTATTCATTGTTTTAGTCTTATTTTGAGTAATTTTTCTTTTGGCGCATCGGAGTGGGATTTGCTGTTCAAAGTTGCCATTTATTCAGCACCATTATTGATAGCAGAAATTTTTCTGGCAAAAAATGATAACGATATTAGTCAATTTTTTCGCCTGCCGAAATTGATACGTTTCGGAATTTTATATTTCATGCTCTTTCTTTTAGTCGTTTACCACGACGGAGCGCACCAATTTATCTATTTTCAATTTTAAAGAAAAAATATGTGGCAAATTGTCTTACAATTTACTCGTCAAAGCCAAAGAATTTTTCTGGCATTAATTTTTGTTCTCGCAGCAGAGGTCGCTTTTTCAGGAGTACTCACGTGGATATTTCCTGAAACCTGGTATCTGCGTTCGTTTCTTTCATGGGAATTGATGCAAAGAACGCGCGATTTTCTCGCAGGCAGATTTGAGATTGTTGCCGATGAGAAGTTAGGCTGGCGAAATCAACCCGGTTATATCGGCGAAAAAATTCAATTTGATGAGTTTGGTGCGCGCGCTGAAATCCGCACTACTCCTCAAAACCGTCGAAAAAACCGTGTTATTTTACTGGGAGATTCGCGCATTAACGGCGGGGACAAAATTTCCGCTGAAAATACAATCAGTGGATTCCTGAAAGACAAAAATATCGAAACGCTGAATTTTGGAACACCATATTTTAGTCTGGATCAAATTTATCTTTCGCTAATGGAAAAAACGAAGCAGTTTTCGCCTGACATAGTTGTCGTTGGTCTATCCGGAGAAAATACAAAGCTGCTCGATTGCCTTTACTTGCCGTTTTGCGACACAGGTGTGAAGTTTGCTTTGGTCAAACCGAGATTTGTTTTGAAAAAGGAACATCTGATTTTGATTCAGCCCAATATTCTGGAATTTTTGGAGGATATTCCGGCGTCCATTGAGCCTTTGGCGTTTTTTCACCGCTATGATGACCATTACCAGAAATTTGAAAAATTCAAAAAACAGCAGTTTACTCCTCTTCTAGGGCTGATTCATTTACTGAAAATGAGGTTTGAAAAGCAGGGCGACGCAACCTATCAGGGCAATTCATTGCACCAAAAAACGAGTTTGGCAAACAAAGAGCTGGCAAATGCTTTGCTCCAGTCCATGCAGATTTATGCTCATGAATGGAATTTTCGTATCATCTTATTGTTGCTACCGGAGAAGTATGAGTTTGAGATAGCTACTGATAATTCAGCTTATAGCGAGCTCAGAGAGCTTGCCCAGTTGAATCAATTTAATTTTATTGACGGATTGAAGATTTTGCAAAAAGAGGGGATCAGTTCCCTTAGCAGTGACGGATTTTATTTTACACCAGAGGCGAACAGGATTATTGCTGACAGCCTGAAAAAGTTTTGCAAGCCAGAACTCACAGCGAAGTCTGGCTTGCATTAAAAATACCGCTTATCGGCTCATGAGCTTGTAATTTGGTGCTTCTTTGGTGATAATCACGTCATGGGGGTGATTTTCTTTCACCGTTGCCGGAGTGATTTTGTAGAATCTGGCATTCTTTTTAAGCTCGAGAATAGTCCGTGTGCCGCAATACCCCATACTTGATTTAAGCCCGCCGACCATTTGATAAATCGTGTCGCTCACAGGCCCCCGATAAGGGACTCTACCTTCGATGCCTTCAGGGACGAATTTTTTGCTTTCCCGCTCGCTCTGAAAATAGCGATCGCTGCTGCCTTTCTTCATGGCTTCAATGGATCCCATGCCACGATAGACTTTGTAGCTTCTGCCTTCAAAGAAAATCGTCTCCCCCGGACTCTCCTGTGTGCCGGCAAAGAGATTACCAATCATAACAGAGTCTGCGCCGGCAGCGATGGCTTTGGCAATATCGCCAGTCTGTTTGATGCCTCCGTCGGCAATGAGCGGGACATTGTGTTTTTCGCACACTGGCGCGCAGTTCATCACTGCAGTGATTTGTGGGACGCCTACGCCGGTGACAACTCGTGTGGTACAAATACCGCTGGGGCCGATTCCCACTTTTACTGCATCAGCACCTGCCCGGATCAAGTCTTCCGCTGCTTCAGCAGTGGCGATGTTGCCGGCGATGACTTGCATATCCGGAAGCATTTTTTTGACGCGTTTCACAGCCTCAATAACACCGGATGAGTGCCCGTGCGCCGTATCAACGACTAAAACATCCACGCCAGCTTCAGCGAGCGCTCTGGCGCGGGATTCCAGGTCTTTGCCCACACCAACAGCAGCTCCGACGCGCAGTCTGCCGTGTTCGTCTTTTGTGGCTAATGGGAAATTCAACTTTTTCTGGATATCTTTCACCGTAATCAGTCCGCACAGATTGCCATCTTCATCGATCACAGGCAATTTTTCAATACGATGCTTTTGTAAAATCTTTTCTGCTTCTTTCAATGTCGTACCCTTGGGGGCGGTAATGAGATTTTTGCTTGTCATCACTTCGCTGATTTTCTGATCAAGATTTGTTTCAAAACGCAGGTCCCGATTTGTCAAAATGCCGACCAGTTTGTCATTTTCTACAATGGGGATCCCGGAAATGCGGAAATGTTTCATCACTTCAAGTGCCGCGCGAATATTGCGATCCGGTGAAAGCGTAACAGGTTTCAGGATCATCCCGCTCTCGGATCGTTTCACGCGATCCACTTCCTCTGCCTGCTGGTCAATTGAGAAATTTTTGTGAATGATTCCCAGCCCGCCTTCACGTGCGATGGCAATAGCGAGCCCCGATTCAGTCACGGTGTCCATTGCTGCGCTCACTAATGGGATGTTCAGCTCGATGCTTCGCGTGAGTCTTGTTCTCGTATCTGCCATGTGCGGCAATACATCTGATTTCGCTGGAATGAGCAACACATCGTCAAATGTAATTCCTTCACCAATAATCTTATTCTTTTCCATAATGAACCCCATCTATTTTTTGTAATTCAAAATTCAATAAATAACACTGATCTGAAATCACCGGAAAGCAATGCGCTGGTGCGGTCGGGATTTATATTGATGGTAAAATTACAAATTTTAAGGGATATAATCAAGTTAATTTTCTGTGAATCTGAATATAAGCGGCAGTAAATATCATGTGATGCGGAGTCTCATGTGGATTTCTGTTGTTTTAATTTTTGTTTTTATTTTAGATGTCATAAAAAAAATGACATTGACGGAGTGATTGGATAAGTTTTATATTCTCGTAAAGTACTTTGAACTCATTAAGCAATATCTATCTATCAATTATTCATTTTCCGAACTTTCCGAACCATCACATTGTATTAAGTATAATAATTCCAATATGATGAAAAATCGAACTTCTGGGCGGGTTCGGAAATGCCCTTATTTGAAGCATGCACAAATGAAAAGGGGGAATCATTCATTTTATTTACTACTAACTCTTTTTTGTCATATTTTCCAGATACTTTTCAATGTCGCGAACTCGAACGTACCACAGTTTGCCCTTCTGTTGGGCAGGTAATTTCCCTTTATTTATTAAATTCCTCAAATAATCCTGGGAATAATGGAAAAATTTAGCAGCATCACGTAGTGGCAGCAAAACATCTTTCGCAAGCACAACTGTTTGTTTCGTTTTCAATCGTTCGAGAGCATCTATTAGCCGATCTTCAATAATTTTTCTTAACAAAGAGATATCGCTTTTTTCAAGATAGCGATCCATATTTTTTGTGCTGATTT